>CABSEO010000029.1 GCA_902476665.1 uncultured Emergencia sp. | reverse complement strand
GGAGCCGCTTAACAATGCGAAAGAGATTAACCTGAGACTGGACGCTGTGGAGGAACTTTCTCTGCAGCCTATTTTGGAGAATAATCTGAGAGAGTCATTGAAACAAGTTTATGATTTTGAAAGACTTGCGGGCAGAGTTGCTTCAGGGAATGCCAATGGAAAGGACTTAATCGCACTGAAAAGCTCTGTAGCTGTACTTCCGGATATAAAGGAAAATTTGGAATATGCCCAGTCCGATCTGCTGCAGCAGCTTTGCAGCCAGATCCATGAATTAAAGGATATTTATCATCTTATTGAAGATGCTGTTAGAGAAGATGCCCCTTTTACTATAAAAGAGGGAGGACTTATTAAAGACGGCTACTCCACGGAACTTGACGATATCAAGTTTTCTATCAGAGACGGCAAGCAGTGGATCGCTAATCTTGAAAATACAGAGAGAGAAAGAACAGGAATTCGTACCTTAAAGGTAGGATATAACAAAGTATTTGGATACTATATTGACGTAACCAAGTCTAATGCGGATCTGGTACCTGAGAATTATATCAGAAAGCAGACACTTGTCAATAATGAGCGATATATTACACCGGAACTGAAGGAAATGGAAAATCTGGTACTTAATGCTCAGACTAAAATTAATCAGATGGAATATGAACTGTTTACTGGGATCAGAGAGCAGATTCAGACTCAGATTAGAGAAATTCAGCAGACTTCTCAGGCCATTGCACAGCTGGATGTATTGTGCAGTTTTGCAAATGTGAGCAGTAAGCTGGGATATACCAGACCTGTGGTTGATGAAAGCTTTGAACTGCAGATAGAAAAAGGACGTCATCCGGTTATCGAACAGATGATTTCTGACGGTATGTTCGTTTCCAATGATACCTATCTGAATAATACTGATACCAGCATGCTGATCATTACCGGACCGAATATGGCAGGAAAGTCTACCTACATGAGACAGACTGCACTCATTGTTCTGATGGCTCAGGCAGGTTGTTTTGTACCTTGTGAATATGCAAGAATCGGTGTGGTTGATAGAATTTTTACCAGAATTGGAGCTTCTGACAATCTTGCGCAGGGTCAGTCCACTTTCTTTGTTGAAATGAGTGAGCTGGCTTATATTTTGAATTGTTCAAAGGAACGAAGTCTGATTATTCTGGATGAGATTGGCAGAGGAACCAGTACTTATGATGGCTTGTCTATCGCATGGGCAGCCGTGGATTATCTCTGTAATGATCATACGCACATCAGAACTCTTTTTGCAACGCATTATCATGAGCTGACTGCACTGGAAGCTCAGATCAGGGGTGTCCGGAATCTGAATGTGGATGTTTCTGAAGAAAATGGTAATATCATTTTCTTGCATAAAATTATAGAAGGACCGGCGAGCCGCAGCTACGGCATTCATGTGGCAAAACTGGCCGGAGTGCCTTCACAGCTTCTGGAAAATGCGCAGAGAAAGCTTCGACAGTTGGAAGAGGGAGCTGCAGAAATTCAGTCGGAACCTCTCTGTCAAAGCGGTTTGGAAAGTCCGGAATCAAAGGAGAACTCAAAAGTCCAGGAACAGCAACTTTCTTTCTTTATGACGGCTGAACATCCTATTGTTGAAAGAATTCGCGGCCTGAATCTGATGGAGATCACCCCATCGCAGGCTATCGGTATTTTGGAGGAATTAAAGGAAGCAATTCATGATTAAAGTATTAGAAAAGAATGTAGCAGACAAGATTGCTGCTGGAGAGGTTGTTGAACGTCCTGTATCTGTTGTGAAAGAACTTGTGGAGAATTCCGTAGATGCCGGGGCAGATTCTATCGTTGTGGAGATAAAAAATGGCGGAAAGTCATATATTCGTGTTACAGATAATGGATGCGGAATTCCGAGGGAAGAGGCGGAAACAGCTTTTTTGCGTCACGCAACCAGCAAGATTGCATCTGCAAAAGATTTGGATGCAATAAAAACTCTTGGCTTTCGCGGTGAAGCTCTGGCCAGCATTGCAGCGGTGACACGTACAGAATTTGTTACCAAGACGAAGGACAGTAAAATGGGTGTAAGGCTTCTGATCCATGGAAGCGAAGTATTGCAGAACACAGGTACAGGATGCCCTGACGGAACTACTATCATTGTTACAGATCTGTTTTATAATACTCCGGCCAGAAGAAAATTTCTCAAGTCAGATGGAGCAGAAAGCGGACAAATCATTGATTTTATGTCCCAGATTGCACTGGCTTATCCCAAGATTAGATTTCGATTTATCAATAATAGTAACATTGTTTTTTCCACTACAGGAAAGGGAGATGTTTTAGCGGCCATTTCTGCAGTTTACAAACTGAAGGAATATCAGGATCTGGTTCCGGTTTGTAATTCAAAAGGCAGCAATCGCGTCAGCGGCTATATTTCAAAACCGTCTCTATCCAGAACCAATCGGAAAAATCAGATATTTTTTGTTAACGGCCGGGTAGTTGCAAGCAGGGTTATTGAAAAAGGACTGACAGAAGGGTACAAAGAACGCCTGTTCGAAGGAAGATATCCCATAGCTTTTTTGTTTATCGAGACTGATCCTTCTGCGCTGGATGTTAACATTCATCCGAATAAGCGTGAAGTCCGATTTGACAGGGAAGCAGAGATTACGGCACTGGTTGCAGAAGCTGTGACAGAGGCATTAGGGACAAAAGAGGCTGTAGCAGAGGTAAAAAATCTTTTCATGGAACCGGTTCAGAGGGGAAAAGAAAAGACTTCTGAAGAACAGGTAGACATAAAACAAATACTGTCTATAAAACGGGATCGATGTTTTGTGGAGGAGTTAAAGCAGGATTACCAGTCTTTTCCTGTTCATACAGAGGCTTTGTTCTCAAAGGAAAACAGAGGACAAGAGAAAACATCATCTGAAATATCGCATGCGGCATCTGGCAGTGAAAAATCCAGTGGCTGTGAATTTCAGGAGGACACCTTTAAAGAGTCTGTTTTACCAGATAAACATATTGATTCTCCGCAGCAATCTGAAATAAATAAGGATTCTTTTCGTCCTCGGATTGACATTTCAGAGCCGGCTTTGAGACCTTTTGATTTCAACGATCTGACTCTGACTGGTGTTATCTTCCATACCTATATTACTGCTGAAGATGAAAAAAACTTTTATCTTATAGATCAGCATGCTGCTCATGAACGGGTATTTTATGAAAAACTGGTGGGAGAATATCTGTCCCGGGAAAAACCGAGGCAGATCATTTTAACTCCTGTTATGATCGAAGTTCCTCTGGCTGTAAAGGAAACAGAGTATGACTGGCTGGACTCTTTGACAGACATGGGATTTCTTGTGGAAGAATTCGGTCAGAATTCTTATGTTATTAAAGAAATTCCGGCCTTTATGACCATATCAGAGGCAGAAAACTTTGTAAAGGAGTTTATTGACAGTCTCAGTGACGGCACAAAGCTGATGAATACAGTAGTGATCAATAAATTGATTACCAAGTCCTGTAAATCTGCTGTAAAGGCTCATGATCATTTATCCATGGAAGAAATGCAGGCTCTTATCAGGCAGCTTTCAGTGTGCAGAAATCCGTTTTCCTGTCCACATGGAAGGCCGACCTTTATTAGATTGTCACAGTATGAAATTGAAAAAATGTTCAAGCGGGTATAATATGAATCGGGAAATTATTGTTATCTGCGGTCCGACGGCCGTGGGAAAAACTGAATATGCCATTCGGACGGCTCTTAATGTGGGCGGTGAGATTGTATCCTGTGATTCCATGCAGCTGTACAAGTTTATGGATATCGGCAGTGCTAAACCTACTGCTGAGGAGCAGTCCCGGGTAAAGCATTATCTGGTAGATCAGATTGATCCATCAGAACCTTTTTCTGCTGCCAGATATCAGCATCTGGCAAAATCTGCCATAGAAGAGATTTTTGCCAAAGGCAAGATTCCTGTTATTGCGGGAGGGACAGGGCTATATCTTAACTCTTTACTTTACGATATGGATTTCAGCGCGCCGCCAGCTGATGAAGGATTCCGCGCAGAGCTTTACGAAGAGGCTGAAAAATCCGGACCGGAAGCTATCTTTGAGAAACTTAAAAGACTGGATCCTGACGCTGCTTCACGAATTCACCCCAATAATGTAAAAAAGGTGGTTCGTGCTATAGAAGCTGCGGTACATGGAGAAAAAGTCAAGGATTTTTCAAAAGATCTGATACCATGCACTACATACGGGACACATCTCATCGGGCTGACCAGAGACAGACAGGAACTTTATGAGAGGATTAACCGCAGAGTTGATATCCTCATGGAGGCAGGACTGGTAGATGAGGTCCGGGGACTTCTGGACAGAGGACTTACCGAAGGAGATATTTCCATGAAAGGAATCGGCTATAAAGAAATTATCGGCTATTTGTCAGGTCGCTATGATCTTGAAACTGCTGTGGAGCTGGTAAAAAAGAACACGCGTCATTACGCAAAGCGTCAGATGACCTGGTTCAAGAGATATAAGAACATGAAATGGTTTGACATTTCCGCATATGACAGCGATGAATCCTGTTTAGAGGAGATTTTCAAATGGCTGGAAAAGAAGTAAAAATTCACAATAAAAGCGATAAGCCTGATAATATTATACAGAAGGAAGCGCAAATCTTTCAGGAATGTGAGGATATAGAAAAAAGGCTTCCGGGCTTTCTTCGCGGTTTTTTTATTTATCTGAAGGGAAACGTGCTGCCGATGTCACGTCTTGCCTATCTTCATGATATTAAATTCTTCTGTAATTACCTGATTCATGAGACTGATCTGACGAAAGCCGAAGAGACAGGGTGTATTAGTCTGGATGAATTCAGGGCAATCACAGCTGCTGATGTAAATATTTATCTGGATTATTGCAGAAAATACAAAGTAGAAACAGAGAGGAACATTTATGTGTATGAGAACAACAATAAGACCTTGGCCAGAAAAAAATCCTCTGTTTCAGTAATGTTTAAGCAGCTTTACCGCGACGGGCTTTTAGATAAAAATATTACAGATGGCTTCGATCCTATCCGGGTTCCAAAGGCCGGAGAACAGGAGATTAAAGCGTTACAGGATGACGAGGTTATGATTATGCTTGATGCAGTCACAAATGGAACAGGTCTTACCAGCCATGCGTATGCTTACTGGAAGAAGACCAAAAAGCGTGACAAAGCGATTCTGCTTCTGTTTCTGACTTATGGACTGCGCCTTTCTGAGCTTCAGCAGCTGAATATTTCTTCTTTCAATTTTTCAAGAGGTGAATTCAAGATCTACCGCAAGCGGGGAAAAGAATCAGTTATGCCGCTGAACCAGTCGGTAACGGCAAGACTATCGGACGATACACTGGAGGCTGCCCACAGAGACGCCTTATTTCTTTCTCTTCAGGGGAAAAGAATGACAGGACGGCAAATCAGGGAACTTGTTAAAAAGTATACTGCCATTGCCCTAAATACCAGTTCAAAAGCAGGTTACAGCCCCCACAAACTGCGTGCCACCGCCGCGACAAGCCTCATCGGCAGGGGGAATTCCATCTATGATGTAGCGGCACTTCTGGATCACGAACAGGTAACCACTACACAGCTTTATGCCAGACATAAACAGAACGTAAAGCGAGATTTGGTCAGTGGTATGGAATGGGAGAAGGAACGGACAGAAAAATAAAGGAATTCTTAATTATTTTTGAAGAATTCATGAAAGGGATTTACAAAGATACTTTAGATATTATAATCATAGTTAGAGTTACAGAAAATGGAGATATTATGAATTACACAGATGAATTACTGACAAAAGAACTGGGCATTCATGCCGATGTACTAGAAGTTGTAAGGAAAGCAGAAGAGGCTGTTTCACCTGCCTTCAAAAAGATGGACGATATTGCGGCCTATAACCAGTACAAGGTGCTTTCAGCTTTGCAGAAGAATAGAATTGCAGACATGCACTTTGCCTGGAATACAGGCTATGGATATGATGATCCCGGAAGGGATGCGGTAGAACGGGTTTATGCGGATATTTTCGGTACAGAAGCTGCTTTGGTACGGCCTACTATTGTCAACGGAACTCATGCACTTGCCATTACACTGATGGGCGTGCTTCGCCCCGGGGATGAACTGATTTACTGCAGTGGTGGTCCCTACGATACACTGGAAGAGGTTATCGGCATCAGAGGAGAGGGGATGGGCTCTCTAAAAGATTACGGAATTACCTACAGACAGGTGGAGCTGCTTCCGGATGGTTCTATTGATCTGGAGACTCTGGGTAAGGTTATTTCTGATAAAACCAGGATGGTATCAATCCAGAGAGCTACAGGATATAGTTGGCGTAATTCTATTACGGTAAACCAGATACAGAAAACTGCTGATTTTGTTCACGGTATCAATCCGGATATTATCTGTATGGCGGATAATTGTTACGGAGAGTTTCTGGACATCAAGGAACCTACTAATGTGGGAGTGGATGTGATGGCCGGATCTCTGATCAAAAATCCAGGTGGCGGTCTTGCCTTGACTGGAGGTTATGTGTGCGGACGCAGTGATTTAATCGACAAGATTTCCTATCGTATGACCTGCCCGGGTATCGGCGGCGAATGCGGCCTGACTTTCGGGCAGACCAGAGCCATGCTTCAGGGGCTGTTTATGGCTCCGAAAGTGGTAAACGGCGCAGTGAAAGGTGCCATGCTCTGCGGAAAAGTTTATGAGATGCTGGGATTTGAAGTATGTCCTAAGGCAGAGGAGTCCAGAAGTGATATCATTCAGTCGGTGAAACTGGGTTCTCCTGAAGCTGTTGTGGCTTTCTGCGAGGGAATTCAGGCTGCTGCACCTGTAGATTCTCATGTAACACCGGTACCTTGGGCAATGCCGGGTTATGAGTCCGATGTGGTAATGGCAGCAGGAGCTTTTGTTCAGGGATCATCCATTGAGCTGAGTGCCGACGCACCTGTTCGTGAGCCATATATTGTATATTTTCAGGGAGGATTGACTTACGAACATTCAAAATTCGGCGTGATTAAGTCTATTCATCAGCTATACAAAAAGGGGTTAATTGATATTCAGATTTAGACAGATTCAGAGATTGAGGTTTTTTATGGATAAAGAGTCGTGGAAAGAAAATGCACATAAGACAAAAGATGATGTAAAACGTAATATTAAATCTGCTAAAAAGACAAAGCTGATTTTATCTGTTGCAAAACTTTTGCTTCTCATCGCAATTGTTGTAGCAGTTCCGTTTTATATCTACTTTTTCCAGCGGGATTTTATCAATCAGTTCAGCTCTTTTGAAGATGTACTGAAGTATCTGGAACAGTACAGATTTGAAAGTATCTTTATTTATATCGGGATTCAGGTTTTGCAGATTGTCATCAGCATCATTCCGGGACAGGCCTTTCAGTTTGCAGCGGGGTATCTTTACGGATTCCTGCCGGGACTTTTATTCTCCGTTATTGGTGCTTTTCTGGGGACGTCAGTATCCTTCTACCTGGCAAAGCTTCTGGGGAAAGATGCGGTACATTTGTTCATCGGTCAAGAGAGAACGACTCATTTTGTCAAACGGCTGAACAGCAGAAAAGCATATGTTATTGTATTTCTGCTGTATCTGATTCCAGGACTTCCTAAAGATGTGGTCAGTTATGCGGCGGGTGTTTCTGAAATGAAATTTAAGGCATTTCTGGTTTTTTCCATGGCTGGTAGAGTGTTCGGCATGTCAGGGAGCCTGCTGATCGGGGCATTTTATTTCAAACAGAATTATGCGGCTATGATTGTTGTAGGGATTCTGGCAGCTGCTATATTTATTCTATGTGTCATCTATAGAAAGAAAATAGAAGGGTATATTGAAAAGCTGTATGAAAAGGTAACACATTAAAACAGACTGGGAACAGTTAAAAGCTGTTCCTTTTTTTTGGACGGGAAATGTTGTCGGTGAGTTTTTATCTTATAAAAAGAACATTTGTTTATTATTCTGTTGACAAAGAACATATATTCTGATATGATATAGAAAACGAACAAATGTTTAGAGAGGTGAGAACAATGACAAAACGATACAGAGTAACTTCCAAATTCAGATTCACGGTTTTTATGGCAGCTTTGATTCTATGCATCATAACAATTTTCGGGAGCTTGTTCGGTTTCAATACTGTCAGCAGTTCCTCCAGAAATTTATATCATCAGGTGCAGATTCAATCCGGTGATACGCTTTGGGACATTGCTGCAGAATATGGTCCCGAAGACTCTGATGTGCGTAAAGTTGTAAATGAAATTTGTGAGCTTAATGATATTAAAGCTGATGAGCTGAATGCCGGCAGTCGGATTATTGTTCCTGTCTATGAATAATGCTGTTTTACTGAGCATTACAGCAGAATCATAGTTTTCACTGAAAAAACAATTGACCAAGAAGATATCGGCCGTACAAAATAAAATCGCTTAAAACGCAAAATAGAGCCTCTAAAATTTTATCCCATACATCGAAACTCCGAAAGTAACAAATATACAGTCCAGCTGTATGAAACTATCGGAGTTTCGAAACATTTAGAAGATCCGGCACAGACATGATGAGGCTTCAGTGTGAAAAGTCAGGAACACAGCAATGAGAATATAATGAGATGTCGGCCAGATCTTAAAAAAACTTTTCGAAGAATTATTTCGCAGCAGAATCATGTTATAAAAGGAATATGTAAAGGGAACGTCTGAAATTTAAAATACGAGTGTAATTTATAGGATTTAAAGAGAATTCTGTTTGGTATATATAACTATTCCCAAAATTATGATTTTAAGAATAGTTATTTTTCTTTATGAAACCTTATCCTGACTCTATACTTTACGGTTATATTTAAAAATAAAAGATAGGTATTTGCCCTTTTTCCGGTTTTCATCTATAATCTTCTTATCACAATACAAGGAGAACTATCATTATGGAACTTGAACAGTTTTTAGAACATTTAAATCTGCAGAAACCTGTAACAAATGGTTCAGAAGAAAAAGAATATATGACTTTTGCGGCTCATGAAGCAATGAAGGTCACCTCATGCATCAACAGTGGCTATCACACTTCCGAGGAGCTTAGAGCACTTTTTTCTGAATTAATCGGAAAACCTGTGGATGAAGAGTTTGGTCTCTTTCCCCCCTTCTATACCGACTTCGGGAAAAATATCACTTTGGGAAAAGGCGTTTTTATTAATGCGGGATGTAAATTTCAGGATCAGGGAGGTGTGTTCATCGATGACTATGCGCTTATCGGTCATAATGCGGTACTGGCAACTTTGAATCACGGTTTTTCTCCTGAACGAAGACACGATTTATATCCAAAGCCGATTCATATTGGAAAGCGTGTCTGGCTTGGCGCTAATGTAACTGTACTTCCCGGTGTTACTATCGGCGACAATGCGGTTATCGCAGCCGGTGCAGTTGTGACGGGAGATGTTCCTGCAAATACAGTTTTTGCGGGTGTTCCCGCCAGATTTATTAAAGCCATAGAAGAAACAGCGGACTGAAGAAGTCCTCTTTCAAGAGCAAAGGAGTGAGATTATTATGCCTCAGCATGTCAAAGTTGTAGATTATAATCCCAACTGGTCCGAAAAATATCAGGAGGAAAAGCAAAAGATCATAGAAATTCTGAAGGATAACTGTCTGGCAGTTTATCATATCGGAAGTACTTCTGTTCCGGGTTTGGCAGCTAAACCAGTTATTGATTTTATGGCAGCTGTCAGAAATCTGGAACAGGTAGATAGAGTCTCCGAAGAATTTATCAGAATCGGTTATGAATATTTGGGTGAATTTGGAATTGCGGGAAGAAGATATCTTCGCAAAGGTGCAACTGAACGCACTCATCAGATTCATATATTTTGCGGCAGCGACACTGAGAATATTCTTCGACATCTGGCTTTTGCTGACTATATGCGTTCAAATGAGACTGCCTGTAAGGAGTATGCAGCACTGAAAAAAGAACTGGCTCAGCTTTTCCCATGGGATATCAGCGGTTACTGTGACGGCAAAGAAAACTTCGTGCAGTCTATGGAAAGAAAAGCCCTTTCTCAATATGATGATATTTGGGACCGATTGTTTCTTGCAGCAAGAATGGTACAGTATGAAAGAAATATTTCACCCATGGTAGAAGCCGGCGGTGTTTCCTCTGCTCTTCTTTCAAAATCAGGCAAAATTTATACCGGTGTCTGCATTGATACTGCAAGTTCATTGGGGATGTGTGCCGAAAGGAATGCTATTGCTAACATGATTACCTGCGGAGAACATGAAATCTTAAAAATAGTTGCCGTCATGCCAGATGGAAAAGCCGGTATGCCCTGTGGAGCCTGCAGGGAGTTCATGATGCAGCTCGGCGGGAATGCTGAGAACATCGAGTTTCTGGTGGATTACGAAACAAAAGAAACCGTCAGGCTTAAGGATTTGGTGCCGCGCTGGTGGCACGAAAAAATTTAGCAAAAAGGGTACAGTGAATTTTCACTGTACCCTTTTTCTTATGCTCAAACAGTTGTTCATTATTTAAAATATTCAACTGCCGCACGGAACATACCCATATCGAAATCTCCAGGTACATTCTTGTAGAGGTCTTTTCCAGTTCTTTCAGAGTGTCCCATCTTGCCCAGCACTCTTCCGTCTGGGGAAGTAATTCCTTCAATTGCAAAATATGAACCGTTTGGATTGAACTGAATATCATTTGTTACATTGCCGTCAAGATCGACATACTGCGTGATAATCTGACCATTTTCCGCAAGCTGTCTGATCAGTTCTTCTGATGCGATGAATCTGCCCTCTCCATGGGAAATCGGAACGGTATAAACCTCTCCCGGTTTAGTGTTTGCCAGCCAAGGAGACTTATTGGAAGCGATTCTGGTTCTTACCAGTTTGGACTGGTGTCTTGCAATTTCATTGAAAGTCAGAGTCGGACAGTTTTCATCGGTATCGATGATTCTTCCGTAAGGTACAAGCCCCAGCTTGATCAGAGCCTGGAACCCGTTGCAGATACCGATCATCAGGCCGTCTCTATTGTCCAGAAGATCCGTTACAGCTTCTTTTACTTCCTGATTTCTAAAGAAAGCGGTAATAAATTTGCCGGAACCGTCCGGTTCGTCTCCGCCTGAGAATCCGCCCGGTATAAAGATAATTTGACTTTCTTTCACCTTTGCAGCAAAATCTTCCACGGATTTTGCAATGGCAGCTGCACTCAAATTGTTGATTACGAAAATCTCTGTTTCGGCGCCTGCATCGCGGAATGCCTTTGCAGAGTCATACTCACAGTTTGTTCCCGGGAATACTGGAATCAGTA
>CABSEO010000028.1 GCA_902476665.1 uncultured Emergencia sp. | reverse complement strand
ATCGTTCAGCATAACATCCAGTCTTTCCAGAGCACCCATTGCTGCGATTTCAGGCATGCACATGCCGGAGGAATAGTTGCATAATCTGATGTATCTGCCTACTTCTTCTCCAACTTCGTCCAGTGCTTTTCTCATGATTTTGAAGTTTTCCTGAGTTGCGTAAGTACCGCCGAAACCTTCTGTAGTTGCTCCGTAAGGAACATAGTCCAGAAGGGACTGAGCAGTAGTTCTGATTACTGCGATGATGTCAGCACCCTGTCTTGCAGCAGCCTGAGCCTGAATAACGTCTTCATAGATGTTACCGGTTGCTACGATTACATACAGATAAGGCTCACCCAGACGTTCCAGAAGTTCCTGTCTCTTTGCAGTCTGAGCCTTGATCTTCTTCAGGGATTCGTGAACTAAAGGCATGATAGCAGCTTCTGCTTCCTTTACGTCACAAGTAGCCAGCTTAGTGATTTCCAGCTTTCCTGCAGCCATTTCTTCTGCGATTTCCTGAGGGTTCTTACCGGTCTGCACCATAGCATTTCCGATCCAGTAAGCCACACCTCTTGGCAGTCCGCCTGCTTCTTTGATCTGATCAACTACAACGTTCGGCAGCGGTGTATCTACATCATCCACGCCGTCAACGCCCAAAAGTCTCAGAATCGTTCTCTCTGTGCTGACAGTAGTGTGTCTGTCAATAAACTCCTGCATGTCTTTTGCAATGTTAGCAGCATGAGAACGAGCACTGTCAACTACTTTTGGGTCAAGGTTTAATTTGCTTTTCATCCTTTTCTCTCTCCTTACTTTATGTATTTTTGTGCTCCATCAATAATTTCCTTATTGATGCCTAACATCTTCGCGATATTTAACGCGTCCTTTGGAATTTGTCTGTTTTCTTCCACAGTATACAGCCTATAGTCCATATACCTTGAAATTATATTGATCCGCTCTTTCCTGTTCGCATACCGAAGCTCGCTGTCCAGTTTCTGAAAATCAACGCCTGCCAGGCCTCTCACCTGCATATTTTTTACGTCGTTTTCTTCTGTTACGGCTTCAAAATGCGTAGTCATGAGGGTAATATACGGTTTTTCCTTCAAATAATCCACCAGACTTCTTGTCAGGGCCAGTCCCTCTACAGGATTGGTTCCACTGGCAATTTCATCGATGAGCAGAAGAGACCGGTCCTCACTATGATCAAGGATCTCTTTCAGTTCCTCCATCTCACTGCCAAAGCTGGAAAGACCTCTTTCCACCGACTGACTGTCACCAATCAGAATCTGCATGTAATTGGAAAGTCCCACGGTTGCCTTCTCACACGGTACAAAAAATCCGTACTGCGCCAGAATAGGAACCAGACCGGAAAGCTTCAGAGATATGGTCTTACCACCCATGTTGGCACCCGTAATACAGGTTACACCATCTGCAAGACTGATGCTGACCGGGCAGTAATCTTTACCCTTAGATTTCAGTACATCTTCAACCTGAAGATGTCTTCCTTCCGTAATCTCCACAATATGCTCGTCCGAAATTTCCGGCTTCACACACCGGTGCTTCACTGCATAAAGGGCTTTACCCAGAGCAACATCCAAAGCCCCGATACGGCGGCAGTTTTCCTTCAGAATCTCTTCATACTCCGAAATCCTCAGAGAAAGCTTCTGTCTTACTGCAGTTTCCTCATCTTCTATTTGAGTAATCAGTTCTTCCATCTGTGCAGTCAGAGCATAAACTTCTTCTCCGGCCTTTAACTCAAAGGTCACTGTCATGTAGTCTTCATCTACCTGCTGCAGATCAGGAACCTGCCTGTATTTTTCCAGCTCGCCGCTGTTTTTGGAAACGGCACAGTCAAATTTAGGTGTCAGAACAATGCCGTATTCTTTTCTGATTTCTTCTTTTCTGGCCTTCTGCTTCTTGCGGATGGCAACATCTGTATTGTGTTTCTCCTTACGAAGCTGCGCCAGTTTTTCAGAAAATTCATCGTAAATATAGAATGTATTGATTCTGTCTTTATTAGGATCCAGCACGTCAAGCAGCTCTTCTGTCGGTTCCAGAATGAATTCTTCTGGCACCGGTGTCTCCGTCTGCTGGCAAATCTGGCTGATTTTTCTCATCATCAGAAGCAGAGTCTTTATCTCGTAAAGCTCTACCACAGAAAGTGCATTTCTGGCGCTTCTTTCGATGGTATAGGTAACATCCTTAATTTCCATAAAGGCCTCGGAAAGCAGAGTCACCGACCGCTGATTCTCCTGAACAAACCGGATCATGTTTTCAATCTTGTCGAGTTCGTGCCTCAGTTCCTCTTCCTGTCCCGGAAAGAAAGGCTTTGTTGCTTTTAATATATCTTTACCAAAAGGAGTATTCAGATCGATCTGTGACATGACATAGTCAAGCCCAGTCTCCGACCTGGTCTTAACATTGGCAAGCCGTCTGTTTGAGCCGTGTTTCATAAATCTCCTCCTGTTTATATTCTAACGTCAATTACCGGAATATCCGGCAGTGCCTCCTGCATCGCATCCCGCAGAGCCTGATGGTCAAAAGAATAGCCGCTTGGTGCTACAGGATTTACAGTTACAGCTGCAACCTTGATATTCTGCATTACGCTGACCTGAAAACGTCTTTTGCGAAGCCTTCCCCAGTCCATCTGACTGATGAAAATCCTTGTCGGATCTTTCAGTACAAAATGCACCCGCTTCAGCTTTTCCGGCTGAATATCCGCAATTACACTGTTGGTAAAAGCTCCCGGAATATATACGTACTGCGTATCATCGTCGATGGCCTCGTCAATAAACCTGCTGGAGCCAAGTCCCGTGGCCAGATCCAGAAGCTCCGCCTTTCCGTTCTTGATCAGAGTGATTTTTTCTTCACTCATATTTTCAGTGATAAGGTCTCTCGCCTGCCCTTCTTCCAGCTGTGGAAGACTGTACAGGCTGACAATATGCACTGTATCTTCAATAACTTTTTTCATGTTCCGCGATAAAACTGCGCCGGTAGAAAGAATAATGGCGTCTGAGGTTTCTGGAGAAGCGATAGATTTTCGATCAATAGCTCCGTCGATGAGAATTAATTCACAGCCCATGTCGAACATCTCTTCGCACATTTTTTTAGTATGTGCGGTAGCAACAGGGCCTGCAATCTGTACATATCCACTGTCCGCAACTCTGCACAGCAAAAGATCGCCGATAGATGTTCTGTAATCTGACTTTCTGATGATCTCCAGTCCCGCGTCGGCCATCTCATAAAGCTGTGTCGGTACCGACACAATGGTATCCTCGTACAAAAACACCCTAGGCTTTTCTGTGCCTGTGACTAAATCCTGGGTTTCTCCGTCACGGCCTGTAGAAGTAATGCCAAGTCTGATTCCCTCGTCATCGGCCTCTTCTATCAGATAGTTGAGAGCCGTAGTCTTGCCGGCATTCTTGGCCATTCCCACAATGGACAGCGTTTTATATTTTTCTGATAAATCGTAAAGTAAACCCATGTTTTAATTCCTGTTCAGTTTGCTTATTGTGTCTTTCCCGTTGGTACTCGATTTTCGTATTGACACGTATAGGGAGACTACAGCCTCCCTATACGAATGTAAGTTGATTAGTGTTTGTTTCTTTCGTGTCTCAGCAGGTGAGAAGGTTCCATCGATTTGATCTGTAAACCTTCGCCCAGAGCGGAAACACCTTCGTATCTGTAAGTCTTCTTGCCTGTGCAGTAGTCGCATGTGCACTTCAGATCAGGCAGACGAGGCTGCGTATAAGTTGTGATAACGCCTTCGTAGTTTCTCAGAATTACCTTGTCAGGTGTTTCGGAAATAATATACTGAGGCATTACCGGAGTCTTTCCGCCGCCGCCAGGAGCGTCTACTACGAAAGTAGGCACTGCATAACCGGAAGTATGACCTCTCAGACCTTCGATGATTTCGATACCCTTAGCAACAGATGTTCTGAAGTGTTCGATACCTACGGACAGGTCGCAGATGTAGATGTAGTAAGGTCTTACTCTGTTCTTAACCAGAGCCTGAACCAGTTCTCTCATGATGTGCTTACAATCGTTTACACCTCTCAGCAGTACAGACTGGTTTCCAAGAGGAATACCTGCATCAGCAAGTTTTCTCAGAGCTTCTGCTGCATCCGGTGTCAGTTCTTTCGGATGGTTGAAGTGAGTGTTCAGCCAGATTGGGTGATACTTCTTCAGCATGTTAACCAGGTTGTCTGTAATTCTCATCGGCATTACAACCGGAGTTCTGGAACCGATTCTTACGATTTCAACGTGATCGATTTTTCTCAGTTCGCTGATGATGTATTCCAGTGTGTCATCTTCTACGCACAGAGCGTCACCACCGGACAGAAGAACGTCTCTTACAACCGGAGTTCTTCTGATGTAATCGATACATGCATCGATATCCTCTCTGGATCTTGCACCGTCAGTTTCACCTGCAAGTCTTCTTCTTGTGCAGTGACGGCAGTACATGGAGCACTGGTCAGTGATTAAGAATAAAACTCTGTCAGGATATCTGTGAGTCAGACCAGGAGCCGGGGAGTCAGCATCTTCGTGAAGCGGGTCAGCGTCATCAGCTTCAGATCTGTGCATTTCAGCCAGTGTAGGAACAGCCTGCATTCTAACCGGACATCTCGGATCATCCGGATCCATCAGGGAAGCATAGTATGGAGTAATGCCTACTCTGAATCCGCCCAGTACCTTTTCGATATCAGCTTTTTCCTGTTCTGTCAGGTTTACAACCTGTGCGATTTCTTCCACTGTGGATAATCTGTGGGAAACCTGCCAGTGCCAGTCGTTCCACTGCTCATCAGTAACGTCTTTAAAAAGAGGAATATCTTTCCAATTTCTGATTGCCATAATAAATCTCCTTAATTTACGATTTGGTTTATAAGGGGGTGCAGAGTATCAGTCACTCTGCGTATGAATGCCACAGCCTCCTTGCGGAAGCTGCGGCGTGTAGGTGTTATGAGGTTTATGCAGTTATAAAATCCGCAAAATTTGTTTCTGTTAAATTATGCGTACATTTCTTTGAACAGCTTTCTCAGACCTTCGTGCTCTCTCAGGCACTGCAGAGTGATAGCAGCATGTCCTTTAGTGTAACCATTACCGATGATCATGTTAACGTCTTTACCAACGCCTTCTGCACCCAGAGCAGCCTTAGTGAAGCTTGTAGCCATGGAGAAGAAGTATACCAGACCATCATCCTTGCAGGCAAGGATAGAAGCCATTTCAGTATTTTCGATGTTTACACAGTTGATAACGATGTCAGCCAGCTGTCCATCAGTTAATTCCATAATCTTGTTGTACATTCCTACAGCATCTGTAGCATCGTGTACGATGTATTCGTCAGCCAGGTCTAAGTTCTTAGCTCTTGCTTCGGATTTAGGGGAACCAGCTACGCA
This sequence comes from uncultured Emergencia sp., assembly GCA_902476665.1. Taxonomy (GTDB): domain Bacteria; phylum Bacillota; class Clostridia; order Peptostreptococcales; family Anaerovoracaceae; genus Senimuribacter. The sequence continues at coordinate 5,891 of CABSEO010000028.1, read as the reverse complement.
GATAACTTTACCTGTAACGCCAGCTCTCTTCTTTGCTTCGTATAAGCACAGCAGACCGGATTTTCCGCCGCCGCCGATAACAACAACAGTCTGACCAGGCTTAACCAGCTTAGCAGTCTGAGCAGGAGCACCTGCAACGTCCAGTGCGGACAGAGCCAGACCTTCTTCCATATCTTCAGGAAGTTTAGCGTAGATACCGCTCTGGAACAGAATAGCCTGACCTTTGATATCTACCTGGTCGATTTCAGGTCTTACTTCTAAGATTTCATCGATTACCAGCGGAGTCAGGGACAGAGATACTAATGTAGCAATTTTGTCACCAGGCTTCAGATCGCCTACATAAGCAGGACCAACTTCCTTAACAGTACCGATGAGCATTCCGCCGGAACCAGTCCATGGGTTCTTATGCTTACCAGCTTTTGCTACGATACCAAGCATGATCTTCTTGATTTCTTCAACATCGCCGCCAGCTCTTCTTTCGATTTCAGTGAAAGAAGCGGAGTCAACGTTTAAAGTCTTCACGTCGATCAGAACTTCGTTGTCATAGATTTCCATAGTGTTATCGATAACATCTGCAGGCTGTGGTAATACGCCTTTTGGTGAAATAACTCTGTGTGTTCCGTAAGGGCATCCTTTTTTCATAATAATCATCCTCCTAGAAAAAATATTAACTCTTTAAATTTATGCCAGCGCATAATCATTGACTATTACTATTATAAGTCAGTTCCCAATCAGTGTCCATAGAACAAAGCGTCAGAAATCTCAATTTATTTCTCGTTCCAACTTTTGAACACATATCGGTTCAAATTCTCCCGATAGCGAACCATAAATGGTTCGACATTTTCCGGATTTATGCGTAAAGCTCAGCAAAGAGTTTCATAATTCTTTCGTCTTCTCTCAGCACCTGCAGTGCCACATTGGCATGACCTTTGGTATAGCCGTTGCCGACAATCATGGTAACATCCTTGCCAACGCCTTCTGCACCAAGAGCTGCCTTGGTAAAGCTTGTTGCCATAGAGAAGAAATATACCAGCCCTTCATCTTTACATGCCATAATAGAGGACATTTCTGTATTAGGAATGTTTACTACGTTAATTACCACATCAGCCAGTTCGCCGTCAGTAGCCTCCATGATTTCTTCGTACATTTCGATAGCGTTGGTAGCGTCAACAACAATGTACTCATCAGCACATCTTACAGACATTGCTCTGTTCAGGGATTTTTTAAATCCGTCTACACAGATAACCTTACCATTTACACCAACCTGCTTTTTAGCCTGCCAGCAGCAAAGAATACCGGATTTTCCGCCACCGCCCATTACGACAACAGTATCGCCGGGCTTACAGATTTTTGCAGTCTGTGCAGGAGCACCGGCAACATCAAGAACAGACAGCGCCAGTTCCTTCGGCATGTCTTTTGGCAGAATTCCGTAAAGACCGCTCTGGAACAGGATAGCCTGACCTTTTACGTCAACCTGGTCAATATCAGTTCTTACTTCTTTGATTTCATCAATCTTCAGCGGAGTCAGAGACAGGGAAACCAGAGTGGCAATCTTATCACCGACTCTCAGATCACCTTCATAATTCGGTCCGATTTCCTTTACCTTACCAATGAGCATTCCGCCGGAACCAGTCCACGGATTCTTGTGCTTACCGGTAGTCTCAACGATATTCATGATAATTTTCTTAATTTCCTCTACATCACCCTCTGCTCTTCTTTCAATTTCAGTGAAAGATGCAGAATCTATATTTAATGTGTGAACATCAATCAGAACCTCATTGTCATAGATTTCCATATCATTACTGATTACATCAGCCGGCTGCGGCAGTACTCCCTTCGGGCTGATAACTCTGTGTGTACCAAAACGATCACCTTTTTTGTAAGTCTTGTTCTCCATTCAAATCCTCCTTATGTATAAAATGCAATATGATATTTTTTAATCATCCTCCGCATGTTAAAGCAAATATCGTGCCAAAAAACAAGAACCCACTGTTTCCAATGGGTTCGCCGATTATTGCAAGCACGATTCTCCAAATCGCCCAGAAAATTGAACCGTTTTATACTCATTCATTTTTTAAGCGATTCTTTTTCGGTTCACTTGCGTTTTTTAGCTGTCCAAACTAAATTTCATACTTCTTTTTCTTTCTTACCAGCTGAGTCTGACTGATTCCGATGGCCCTTGCCACTTTTCTGGTAGAGCCGTATTTGTCGCAGGCATGCTTAATGATATTCTTTTCAAAGTTTTCCACCATTTTCTCCAGATCCATCACCTTTCCATCCTCTTCAGGGGCAGGCCCTACATCCGGTCCCGTTCCCTCAAAGATTTCCGCATGGAGTTCCCTCATAACATCCAGAAGTGTGATCTGTTCCCCTTTGGCAGAGATCATCAGACGCTGCACTACATTTTCCAGTTCTCTGATATTTCCCGGCCATTCACACTGTTTCAGATAGTCCACCGCATCTCCGTCAATGCTCCGCTGAATTTCAAACTTGCTGCTGTATTTTTTCAGAAAGTGATTGACGAGCGCGGGGATATCACCTGTACGTTCCCGCAGATTGGGCACTTTAATCCGCACAACATTGAGCCTGTAATACAGATCTCTGCGGAATCTGTCCTCTTCAATGAAGTCTTCCAGATCCCGATTTGTAGCCGAAAGAATCCTCACATTGGTCTTGATGGGCACAGTACCGCCCACCTTGTAGAATTCGCCGTCCTGTATAACACGCAGAAGTTTCGCCTGCATATCCGGCTGCAGCTCCCCTATCTCATCGAGAAAAATAACACCGTTATCCGCCAGTTCAAAATATCCCTTTTTCCCCGCGGCATTTGCCCCCGTAAAAGCACCTTTTTCATAACCAAAGAACTCGGATTCTATAAGCGTCGGTGAGATAGATGCACAGTTGACCTTGATAAAAGGCTGCATCTTACGGTTGCTGTTCTTGTGAATGATGTTAGCCACCTTTTCTTTACCTACACCTGTATCTCCTGTAATCAATACATTACAGTCATATTTGGAAACTGTCAGGATTTCATCAAGCACAGTAGCCATAGCTCTGCTTTCGCATACAAAATCTTCCAGCATGGTCTGCCTCTGTCCCGATACCTCCATAAGTCGGGTCTGACGGTTAATCGGGTAGGACGGATCATCATCCATGACCAGATCTGTCGTCTCTGCTTTTTCAATGTAGGGAACCAGATCTTTTACAATTTCAATGTCGAATTCATCATATGCCTCCAGATAACCGTCAGCACAGCGGATATCCAGCTGTCTTGAGATCGACTCAGTAATATACAGAGCAATGTTATAATTATTGATCAGATTGGCAAAAACTACAGTTCCTCCGCTCTTTGTAGCAAGAATGTTTATCGTTTCCGCCCCTGGAATATCAGCGCAGTTGATAGATAGATCAAAAAGAGCATCAGCCTGCAGTCCCTCCAGGCATTCCAGAGGTTTGAGAATATCCACATAATGAACCTCCGTGAATACTCTGGCAATGAGATCATTGATGGATTTTCCTCTAAGCACAATATCCGTCTTCTTATCCAGAAGACAGACCACTTCTGCATCTTCTCTGGCCACTTTACGCACCGCATAGCCAAAGAGCAGATTTGACAGCAGATTATTGCCCACGATAAGGAACTTTCGTTTTCCTACGGCAGTGTTGCTGATCCGGTAAAGTGTCCCTGACTCATTGAAAGCAAACAGCAGCAGATTGATAGGGATTCCTTCCGGGCGCCGAACCAGCGGCACCTCATTGTATAAAATGGCATAGCCTTCAATTTCAATCTGCCCAAAAGCTCTGTCAATGCTGAGTATCTTATCTATGTAAATCGGCACAGATGCCAGAGAAGCATTGCACACAACCTCTTCACCCGGCCGGAATTCTTTATAATTGTCATATCTGGGTCCAATCTCGGAGACCATCCCGTAAAACAGTCCCCCTGTATCTGTCACAGGATTATGCAGCTTTCCGCGCCGTATGACAATATCCATGATTTTCTGCCTGATTCTCTGCTCACTGCCATTGGCTTCCATACATATCTGTTTAAAGCTGGTGCCTTCAATATGAATTCTCTTAATATCCACTCTGATTTCCGCTTCTGACAATGCTCTGCTGTTATCCAGCCGCCATGCTGAAGTGGGAAGCACATGCTGAGGCTCCAGTACTCTGTTTGTACCATAATTTCGGGTCATTTCTGATTCGCTCCTTTTTGAGGTGAACCTTTTTCGGTTCATTTTCTTCGTATTTTCAATGATAACTCATTGGCATGTATTTTGCAATTATTATTTACAGATCATTTAATTGATTATATAATAAAAGTTACAAATTGATTTCCACTTCAAAGTAACAAGATTAAAGGAGAATGAAAAATGGAAGAGAAAATTACATCACTTATCAGAGTTAGAATGTCTGCAAAGGATGCACACTACGGCGGAGAACTGGTTGACGGAGCTCACATGGTTCACCTGTTCGGCGATGTTGCTACTGAGCTGCTGATCAAACTGGACGGAGACGAAGGTCTGTTCTGCGCTTATGACAACGTAGAATTCCTGGCTCCTACCTATGCCGGCGACTACATTGAAGCTTACGGTGAAATCACAAAGATCGGCAACACTTCCAGACAGATGAAGTTTGAAGCAAGAAAGGTAATCGTTTCCAGAAAGGACATCAATGCTTCCGCAGCTGACTTCCTGGAAGAACCAATCGTAGTTGCAAGAGCTACCGGTACTTGCGTAACACCTAAAGATTTCAAGAGAAAATAAGACCTGTTGTTTCTTTCTAACGGAGCCGCTGCAAAAGCAGATGAACCCTCATCTGTCGAGCTGCGGCTCCATTTTTATGCCCGAAGCCGGCGCCTGAGTTTAGTTTTCTTCACTTGAAGAAACAGTAATGCCCTCAGCGATCGCTTCCCTTATATCTTTTCATTGGCAGAAAACAGCGCCTCGGCCACGCCCAGACTCCGTACAAACAAATAACGGTGAGCCTTCCTCTGTCTGACAGAATCAGGTCCCACCGCAATACTCAGCAGTTTTTCAGATATTCTGTTTCTTCCCGGGTCAGTTTCCTGTAATGCCCCTCGGCCAGACGACCCAGTCTGAGGTCCCCGATCGCGATACGCTGCAGTTCCTGCACTGGATTTCCCACAGCCTTGAACATCTTTCTGACCTGTCGGTTCTTACCCTCATGAATAGTAATATCCACAATTGTAGATCTCTGCGTCCCCTTGACAATATTCACCTTTGCCTTTGCGGTGACATATCCGCCAATATCTACGCCGTTTCTCAGTCTGGCGCACTTTTCGTTGGACAGTACGCCTGATACTCTTGCCCTGTAAGTCTTGGGCATCTCATGTTTTGGATGAGTCAGACTGTAGGCAAAATCTCCATCATTGGTCATCAGCAGCATACCGCTGGTATTATAATCCAGCCTTCCCACAGGAAAAATTCTGGCATCCACATCTGCCACCAGATCCATTACGGTCGGTCGTTCTCTGTCGTCACTGACCGTTGTCACATAGCCCAGCGGTTTGTTGAGCAGAATATATACTTTTTTATTCTCAGGCTCAATCCGTCTGCCGTTGACCTCCACCACATCGCCTGTTACAACATTGTAGCCTGCCTCCTGCAAAGTCAGCCCATTCACCTTCACATTCCCGTTCGCAACCAGCTCGTCAGCCTTTCTTCTGCTGCATATTCCGGCCTGTGCAATGTATTTATTAATCCTCATAAAGTATCTCTCCGTTCTATTCATCTTTAGTGATTTTAACATAAAACAAACCAGAAGAAAAGAGCTATCTCAGCAGTCGTATACGCCCGTAAGACCTGCTGCCTCAATGCGGGCTGCAATGGCTTCTCTGTCCGTGTTATAAAGTCCCTGTTCCTGCAAAT
>CABSEO010000027.1 GCA_902476665.1 uncultured Emergencia sp. | reverse complement strand
AAATAACGGATTTCCCCAAACCTGGCAACGGAGAGACCGTTTCTATTCTGACTCTTCCGCTGCACCGTGGGCAGAGCGGTAGGCTTTGGGGGTCATGCCTTTGGCCTTTTTGAATACTTTGGTGAAATAACTCTGATCATCAAAGCCTGTAGACAGAGACACGTCGATGATGCTCAGATTGGTGCCGGACAGCAGCTGGCAGGCGTGCTCTATTTTCAGGGAGTTCAGATAATCGGTAAAGGTGATTCCCATTTCCTGCTTGAAAAGGGTAGAAAAATAGGATGAATTTACATGAAGATTGGTTTCAATATCTTTCAGCGAAATTTTTTCCTTGTAGTTCTTATTGATAAACTGCAGCGCTTTGGTTACAATCTGTGACCGTCCGCTATAAATGGAAGTCAGCATATTTTTGGTAATCAGTTCAATCAGGGTTTCTGCCACTGAAAGCAGGTCGTTGTAGCTTTCTGTTTCACTGATTCGGTTAATCACATCCAGATCTGTGTCTATGATCTGATTGAGATTGCCGTCGCTTTCACTGGCAATTCGGATGATAATAGCAAAGAGCCACAGTGCCTTTGCTTTGATTCCTTCCAGATCACCGGCCTCCAGAATGGAAAAGGCTTTGAGCAGTTTGGCCAGATTCTCTCTGGCAGCATTGACCTGACCGCTGCTGACATTGTCGATGAGAACTTTTTCCAAATCATAGGGATACTTTACGGAGACATGCTCTTTCTTGTAATTCTGAATATCAATGTTAATCTGGTTCTGCTCACTGTACTGATTACGCAGTGCACTGTAATCATCACTACCGGAAACAGAGGTGATGATGCAGTTATAGAACAAGAGCGCAATCTGTGAAATCTGATTTGATTCATAGACTTTCATTTTTCCTGCGAACATCTTTGTCATTGCCGCGGCGGTATCGTCCAAATCGTTTAAATGTGCAAAATTCCAGGTAGTACTGTTACGGAGTTCACCCATGATAACTGGTCCTGCTATGAAGTAGCCGGCAAAGCTTTCGTTGATGATCAGCGGAAGTGCAATGTTTGCAAGACCGGCTTTACAAAGAAATATGTAGGGTTCTCCCAGACGAGAGGCAAACTGTCCTGCCGATGCCAGATTCCTGCGGCAGGGACTGTCGTCCTTTTTGTAGATATCAAAGATATTGCAGATTTTATCATCACGTTTGAACTCTTTAATAATCTGGTTGTTTTTGTCAAAGTAAGTGACCGGAATATCTGTAATGTCAGAGAATGCCTCGATAGAACTGTTGAGATATTCCGACAAAGTTTCTCCGTTTGGGGGATCAAGTGTTGGAATTACAAAGTTTTTCATATGGTACACATCCTTTATAGGCATATAAAAATTATACTATTTTTTATGATAATTTCCATTTGGATTATAACACAGCCATGGAAAAAATACAATTCACAATTACGGAAAGGGGTCTTGAGAAGATAAAAATGGTACACATTTTAGGGTGACAAAAATATTACTAAAATTTCTAAAAACATCTATATACGGTATTGGAAGTAACCTTGTACAATATGAGTATAAAAAGGAAACCGTTTAATTATCAGTTGGTTTATAATTTGTTTGGAGGTAATAAACAATGAGCAAAGAAGCAATCATGGAAGCTGCAAAGCAGTCAATCGTTGAAGCTGATGAAGATATGGCGATGGAAGCTTTAGCAAACGCTGAAGCAGAAGGTCTTGACCTTGTTGACCTGCTGAGCAACGGCTACAGTGCAGGCATGAAAGAGTTAGGCGATCTGTTCGGTATGGGAGAGATTTTCTTACCTGAACTGATCTTTGCTACAGAAGTTATGAAGGCAGTAAGTGCTGAAATCGAAGGCAAAATGGATATGTCCGATGTAAAAGCTGCAGGTACTTTAGTAATCGGTACTGTAGAAGGCGACGTTCATGACATCGGTAAAGGTATCGTAGCATCTCTGGTTAAGACTAACGGCGTAGAAGTTATCGACCTGGGAAGAGAAGTTCCTGCTCAGAACTTTGTTGACGCTGCTATCGAGCACAATGCTGAATTCGTAGGAAGCTCCGCTCTTCTGACTACTACTATGACTGTACAGAAGGATATCGAAGATGCACTGAAAGAAGCCGGCATCAGAGACAAAGTTAAGACTATGGTCGGTGGTGCTCCTGTAACAAACCGCTGGGCAGAAAAGATCGGTGCTGACGCTTACTGCGAAGACGCTTCTGATACAGTAAACTTCATCATGGACTGGATCGCTAAACTGTAAGCGGAAACAAAATATCGATATGAATTAAGACGTACTTTATATAAGTACATATATTTGGAGGTAAGTGATGGGTAAATTTATCCACGAAACTGAAATCACAGGATACAATATTTTATCCAACGAGGATTTAGATGCGATTCACGAAGCCACCCTACAGCTGATGGAAGAATACGGACTTCAGATGCATGGCAAAGAAGCCCTGGATATTTTAGCAGGCGCAGGCTGTGAAGTCGACTATGAGAATGACCGGGTAAAATTCCCGAGAAATCTGGTCAATGATGCAATTGAGAAGTGTCCTGCAGAGTTTACACTTTGCGGAAGAACCCCTGATAAAGACACTGTTGTTGGTGGCAAGAAAGTTGCCTACAAGAACTTCGGTACAGGTGTATTCATCTTTGACCCGTACAGCGGAGAGCTGAGAGAGTCCACCAAAGAGGATCTTGGTAATGTAGCAAGATTCATCGATGCGATTCCTGAAATCGATGTATTCTCTATCGCTGTAACTGCAGGTGATGTAAACCAGAAGGTTCGTGCACTTCACGAGGCAGAAGTTGTATTCAACAACCTGACCAAAAACTTCGCACATGACCTGGAAGGTGTGAAAAACACTCAGAGATTTATCGATATGGCTGCTATCATTCAGGGCGGTTATGATAAACTGAGAGAAAGACCTATCGTGGCTATGGGTGCATGCCCGAACAGCCCGCTGGAAATCAATGAAAATGAAACCAGCATTATCATTCTGTCCGCAAGACACGGACTGCCTATCGACATTCTGTCCATGGGTCTCTGCGGTGCAACCACACCTGCAACTCTGGCTGGTACTCTGGTTTGCACCAACGCTGAAATTTTAGGCGGAATTGTACTGGCACAGATTGTAAATCCTGGAAACAAGATTCTGTATGGTTCTTCTACAACCATCATGGATATGAAAACTGCACAGTCTCCTGTAGGTGCTCCTGAGCATGCAATGTGCTCTGCCGCAGTCGGCCAGCTGGGTCACTACTACGGCATTCCTACTAATGTAGGCGGCACTTAGGCAGACAGCAAATGCTTTGATGTTCAGCTTGGTCATGAAAAGACTATGACCAATATGCTGCCTGCACTGACAGGAAGCAACATCATTTATGGTATGGGCATGATGGAAATGGGTATGACCATGAGTTATGAGCAGCTGCTTTGTGACGCAGAAATCGTGAGGATGACGAGGAGAATTCTTCAGGGTATTCCTGTAAACAAAGATACGATGGCTCTGGATGTAATTAAGGCAGTAGGACCTGCCAACAATTACCTGGCTCAGAAGCATACAAGAAAGTTCATGAGACAGGAACTTTCCACAACACAGTTCATCGACCGTACACAGAGAGAAACCTGGGAGAAGAAGGGCGGCATGACCATGACCGAGGCAACCAGAGCCAAGGCCATCGATATTTTGGAAAACTACAAGCCGGAACCGCTTCCTGAAGATGTGAAGAAGAGGATTCATGACATCGTAGTGGAAGGTGAGGAAGAGGCTGAAGAGTTAGCCAAGTTCGAAGCAAAAAAACGCTAATCCCATCTTGCATCAGGTGCAAATCTGAATGTTAGAAACTTTATAGAAAGGAAATTCCAATATGGCTGAAGAAAAGAAATACTTTACCCGTATGGGTGACGGTACTGCCGTATATATGACGGAAGCCGAAATCCGTGCGGATATGGAAGAAGGTATTGCGGATGCTGTTAAGAGAGGCAAAATTGATCCTATTACTGAAGAAGAAAAAGAGCATCTGTTCAATATCATCACAATGCCTGGCAGTATCGTTGGTGTAGATCCCGGCAAACAGGTTGTACTGACCAATGACTCAGGCGGATATAAACTGAACATTAAGAGCCAGATTCCTATCGTAAAGGACAATGAAGTTCTTATTTACGAAAGATGTCTGGGCGTAGATTCTGTAGACGTAGGTAACTCCGACTACAACTACAAAACAGCAAAGGGCGTTGCACAGCGTGAAGCTGGTGCTCTGAAACAGGCTCTTAACATCAGTACAATGCCTCTGTTTTATGGCGCTATGACTAACCTGGGATTCTATACAAAACCTGACGGTCCTGTAGATAACTGGGCTGAGCTGCTGCCAGAAGGTAAAATCAAAGAAGCTATGGCTGCACAGGAGGAAGCAGTTCCTCATGCAGTGAAGGATATTGTATATGTTGCAAAGCAGATGTACGATGTTGGTGCTGACGGTATTAATCTGGATACTTCCGGTGCTGCTGGCGATGCTGACTTCTTAGCTGCACTGCAGGCTTGTGAAGAAATTACAAAACAGTTCCCTGGCATGGGTGTGGAAATCGGTATGGCCGGCGAGTTCGTACTGGGTATGCACGGCAGACTCAAATACGATGGAAAGAGACTGGCTGGACTTTATCCGCACGATCAGGTAAAACTGGTTGAAAAAGCAGGTGCTTCCATTTTCGGAGCAGTAGTAAATACTAACTGTAATAAATCCTTCCCGTGGAATATTGCAAGAGTAGTTACTTTCATCAAAGCATGTACTGCAGTAGCAAACATTCCTGTACACGCTAACGTAGGTATGGGTGTATGTGGTACTCCTATGGTAGAAAATATGCCGTCCGATATGATTTCCAGAGCCGACAAAGCCTTAGTAGAAATAGGCAAAGTCGACGGGTTCTAGGTAGGCGTAGGTGACCCTGTAGGAGCTGAAGCTACACACTCTATCTGTGCTGGTATGGGCGGCGTGCGTACTGCCGGAGATCTGGTTCTGCGTATGCAGCTCGCAAAGAAGATGAAAATCGACGAAGCCAAAGCGTATGTAGCTGAAAAATTAGGAGTAACGATGGAAGAACTTCATGATATCGTTACTATGACTGACAAGAGAGTTGAATTAGGTCTGGGCCTGACTCACATTGAGCCTTGTGCAGAAGAGAACAACGGCATGGCTGCCAAGTTCAGAATTGCTGAGGTTCTGGGTATCGAAATCAACTCTGTTGAAAGATTTAAAGAAAGAGCAGGACTGAAATAAAACAAGTACTTATCCGGGACTCAGCGAGGAGCAGGGTTTTGTGAACAGAGTTTTTTCTGCAAGGAGTAGAAAGAAACTCTAAAGGAACGTTCTATATACGGTGATGTTCATAAAGAAAGCTTTTTATGGAATAGGTTTGCAAGGAGTAAGCCTATTCCATATTAGTAAATACAAAGACCGTTACTTGGAAAAAATTGGAAAAGATTTCTTGCTTTCAAAAAAAAAATGAATGGCCAACATGGAAATATTGTGATAAGATATTTCTGATGATAATTTAAGTAGAAAAACAATGTAAGGAGGTCATGATTGGATAAGCAAGAATTGTTCAGAAAAGCAAAAGAAACGATTGTCAGCGCTGATGAAGTGAAAGCGTTTAGCGTTATCCAAAAGGCGGAAGAAAACGGAATAGACCTCTTAGATCTTCTTCTGAATGGCTTTGGCGACGGCAACGATGAGATTGGAGCTCTGTTTGATCAGGGAACCTTGTCGCTGCCCGAACTGATCTATGCTGCAGAAGTTATGAAGAGTGTAACGAACAAGATCCTGGAGCTTTTGAAAGAAAAAAATAAAGATGTTCCTATTCCTATGAAAAAAGGAACCGTTCTGCTTGCTACAGTGGCAGGCGACGTACATGATATCGGCAAGGGTATCGTGGCATCCACACTGCGATCTGCCGGATTTGACGTAATCGATCTGGGCTGCGAAGTCCCTGTGGAGACGATTCTGGAAGAGGCAGAGCGTTATAATGTGGATATTATCGGTACCAGTGCTTTGCTCACATCGACAATGGCTGAGCAGAAAAAACTGGAAAAGCTGCTGCAGGAAAAAGGTTATAAGGATCGTTTTATCCCCATGGTAGGCGGCACACCTCGGTGGGCAAAAAAAATCGGTGCGGGGGGCTATAGCGAGGACGCTATCGACGCGGTCAAAGTAGCGCTTTCTCTTATGAAAGAAAAAGAAAAGGAAGACAACAAATAATATTTTATTGAATTGATTGCGGAGGAAAACAATTATGGGCAAAGAACTTATTTTCCAGACACTGAGACATGAGCAGACAAATGAAATTCCCTGGGTACCTTTTGCAGGTGTGCATGTAGGAAAATTAAAGGGATATACAGCAGAAGAAGTTTTGAGAGATGAGGATAAACTGGTAGAATGTCTGTTAGAGGCCAATAAACTGTACACACCTGACGGACTTCCAATTATCTTCGACTTGCAGGTGGAAGCTGAAATTTTAGGCTGCGACCTGATGTGGGCAGAAAACAACCCGCCTTCAGTAAAGAGCCATCCGCTTTCCGGCGAAAAGACTATCCCTTGTAGCTGCAAGATTCCGACAGAAGAATCCGGCAGACTCCCTATGATTCTTTCCGCTATGAAGAGAGTAAAGGCAGCAATTGGTGAAGAAACTGCACTGTATGGTCTGATCTGCGGACCGTTTACTCTGGCTTCTCACCTGAGAGGTACTGATATCTTCATGGATATGGTATCCGACTCCAACTATGTAAAAGAACTGGTAAACTACTGTGCGCAGGTTTCTATCGCTATGGCAAAAATGTATATTGATGCCGGCATGGATGTTATTGCAGTAGTGGATCCACTGGTATCCCAGGTATCTCCTAAACACATCGAAAAGATGCTGTCTGACGGATTTAAAGCTGTATTTGACTATGTAAGATCCAGAGGCGCTTTCTCTTCCTTCTTCGTATGCGGAAATGCAACCAAGCAGATTGAAGTAATGTGCAAGATGGGACCTGACGGCGTATCTGTTGACGAAAACGTTAACCTGGCAGAAGCAAAGAAAATTACAGATCAGTACAATATCGTAATGGGAGGAAATATTCCACTTACCACTACAATGCTTCACGGCAACCAGGAAGACAATATGAAGGGCGTTATCGACCTTATCGATTCTGTAGATCACCACAACCTTATCGTATCTCCGGGATGCGACATGCCTTATGATACTCCGATTGAAAATACAATCGCATGTGCCCAGGCAGTAAAACATCCTGACAGCACAAGAGAAATGATCAAGAACTACGAAGTTGTGATTGATGATTCCGATGTAGAAATTCCTGATTATGAAAATCTGGACAAAGTGCTCATCGAGTGCTTCCCTGAACAGTGTGCAGCCTGCACTTACATGCTGGCGTCCGTAGAGGACAACTGGGACGATCTGAAGGATATGGCAGACTACAGAGTTTACAAGTATTTCATCAAGGAAGATATTGCAAGAACCAGAAAGATGGGTATTGCAAACCTTCCAACCATGTGCATCAACGGCGAACAGAAATTTATCTCCATCATTCCTTCTAAAGAAGAGCTGATCGAGGCTGTAAAAGAAGCACAGGCTAAACTGAAGAAATAAAAATATCAATAAAGAATTCGATTTTGAATTACTGGTAAGGTGGTAGGCCATTTGGCCTATCACCTTGTTGTATAAATAAATCTTCCCCGAAGCAGTCAGGGAGGTTTAGGGCAATTTTTTCTATGGAGAAAGACTATGTTAAATCAGAAAATACTCATTGAAGAAAAGGACGCCTTTCCACTGGCGGAAAAGCGTTTTATTCAGACCTGCGGGTTTGATCTGCAAAAAGAAAAGCATCAGCGAATGATGAAAATGGGACTTGAGGTCAGAGAAAAAGGTCTTGATGGCATCCACATCCGCAGTTTAGTATCCTTTTACAATCAGGATGCATTCTCTCAGGGAAAAGTAACCGTAAACGGCGCGGAGATCAGCTGTAACTACTTTGAACAGATTCCTGATGAATGTGTCGAAGGGGTTTATTTCTATATGCTTACTGCGGGAGAGTGCTACTTTTCCAGCGAAGAAAACATTATGGACTTTCTCTATGCGGATATTTGGGGAACCAATTATGTGGACGCAGGAATTGAACTGATGACACAAAAAATCAAAGAAGACATGAAAGAACGGTTTACGGGCAGACAGGTATATCTGTCTGAAGAGTTCGGACCTGGCTACTTCGGCATGCCTGTCATCGAGTCAAAGAAATTTTTCCGTATTTTGGATGCAGATGCTATCGGTGTCTGGGTCAAAGACAGCGGTCTGATGATTCCGCAGAAGACCTGTGCAGGGCTGTATCTGGTATTAAACCGGCCGGATATTAAGGCAGAACCGGAGTGTATGCGTTGCCACGGTAATGCATCGGGATGTCAGTTCTGTGCAGTCAGAGCAAAATTAAGGGAGCAGAAACAATGAAAATTACTTTTTTACCACAGAATATTACATGGGAAGCAGAGGCCGGAGACACGATTCTGCAGGCTGCAGTAAAGGCCGGCGTAAATATAGACGGAAACTGCGCAGGTATGGGAACCTGCGGAAAATGCAAAGTGAAAATTATCGAGGGAGACAAAGAGACTATCAATGATCATCACCATAAGCTCTCAGACAATGAGGTTGAAGCAGGCTATCGGCTGGCATGCTGTCATCCGGTTTCTGACGGTATGGTTATTGAGATGCCTGAGTCTGAAACTACAGCGGCCAGAAAGCGTAAGATGATTCTTCTGCCTCCGGGTTTTGAAGTTGTACCTCAGGTGGAAAAGCAATGTCTGAAAGTACCGGAATCTTCCATTAAAGATCAGAGAAGTGACGAAGTACGTATCGCAGAAGCACTGGGATATGACGAGCTGGAATTTACAGGCGGAGCTCTGATAAAACTTCCGGCAGCCGCGAAAGCGGAAGAACTGATTACCGTTACAATCAAAGACGGACGAATCATAGATGTGGAAGCCGGAGACACCACATCGGAAATTTATGGCGTTGCCGTGGATATCGGAACCACTACTGCGGTTATCATGGTCTGGAATCTCAAGACCGGAGAAATGGTAGATGTGGCAGCTGTGACTAATCCTCAAGGGGCTTATGGCGCTGACGTAATATCCAGAATCACTTTCGTTATGGAAAAAGAAGGAAATCTGGAAATCATCCATAGCGCAATTATAGATTGTATCAATAAAGCTGTAGGCGAGTTTGCTGAGCAGTATGGGTTCAGTACGGATAACATTTATCAGTATGTGGTGGTCGGAAATACTACTATGAGTCATATTTTCCTCGGTACCGATCCTTCCCAGCTTGCACTGGCTCCATTTACCCCTGTGTTTACCAGAGGAGTGGACATCTCTGCTTCTTTCCTGAATCTTGCAGGGGCGGAATCAGCTGAGGTGCATGTGGCAGCAAATATTGCCGGCCATGTAGGTTCTGACATCACTGCAGGAGTTATCACTACAGATTTGATGGAATGTGATAAAGGACATTTATTCCTGGATATCGGAACTAATGGAGAAATTGTGCTGACAGGAAACGGCAGAGCAGTGGCCTGTTCCACAGCCGCAGGACCGGCTTTTGAGGGAAGTTCTATCAAACAGGGTATGAGAGCGGCCAGAGGCGCTATTGAAAAGGTGGATATTCTGAAAGATCATGTGGAAATATCAGTCATTGGCGATGTGAAACCTGTAGGAATCTGCGGTTCAGGCATTATTGATGCAGTGGGTGAGCTGATACGGACAGGTATCGTGGATAAAAGTGGGCGTTTGCTGAACAGAGAACGTCTGGCGAAAAAAGGAATTTCGGAAAATATTTTAAAACATATTCGAGAAGACGGCAAAGCTTGTGATTTTGTGTTATACTTTAGTGAAGACGGAAAAAGTGACGTAGTCATTACACAGAAGGACGTCAGAGAGGTTCAGCTGGCCAAAGCGGCGATTTCTGCAGGCATCAGCATTATGATGACAGAGATCGGACTGACTGCAGAAACTCTCGAGAAAATCAGTATTGCAGGGGCTTTCGGCAATTACATCAGAACTGCCAGTGCAATCAACATCGGACTTCTGCCGAAAATCGCTGAAGAAAAGATTCATTCTTTGGGCAATTCTGCAGGGATTGGAGCGTCTATGATTCTCCTTTCAGAATGCTGCAGACAGGAAGCGGAGGTGACCGCTGGAAGAATTGAACATATTGAGCTGGCTGCCAGAAGTGATTTTCAGGATCAGTATATGACTGCGATGATGTTTTAATATGACAGGCTGCTGCAGCGGCGAAATGAGGAGGAACGGGACATGCTTGATTTTGAAAAAGGAATAAAAACCAGAGAGGATATACTGGAAGTTTTGGAGTCAGAAGACCCACGGCTTCTGGAGAAACTGTTTCAGAAAGCGAGACAGATTCGTCAGAATGTGCAGGGCGATAAAATTTTCGCTTATGGATTTGTTTACTTTACTACCTATTGCAGAAACAACTGCAGTTTCTGCTATTACAGACGTGCGAACAATATTGAGCGTTATAGAAAGAATAAAGAAGAAGTACTGGCCATTTCCAAAGCACTTATCGATTCTGGTGTGAACCTTATTGATCTGACTATGGGGGAAGATCCTGCCTATCATGCAGAAGAATTTGAAACGGTATGTCAGATTATCAGAGAGATTAAAGACGGCTATGATACACCCGTTATGATTTCCCCAGGTGTAGTCAGTGACAGAGTGATTGACAAGCTGGCTGCTGCAGGAGCCGACTTCTATGCATTGTATCAGGAGACCCATAATCGAGAGTTATATGGCAGAATGCGTCTTGAGCAGGACTTTGATGAGAGGATGCATGCGAAACTGTATGCCAAAGAAAAAGGTATGTTTATAGAAGAGGGACTTCTGTCCGGTATCGGTGAAAGTAACGAGGATATCGCCGATTCTCTTTTGACTATGGGCAGAATTGGAGCACGTCAGGTGAGAGTCATGAGTTTTATTCCTCAGGAAGGCAGCCCAATGGAAGACTGTGAAAGCCCAGATCGGATAAAAGAATTGAAGATTATCGCTCTGATGAGGCTGATGTACCCTACGGCGCTGATTCCAGCCTCTCTTGATGTGGACGGAATCAAAGGTCTTGAAGATCGAATCAATGCAGGCGCAAATCTGATCACATCTATTATACCGCCGAAGTCAGGATTTATGGGGGTTGCACACAGCACGATGGATGTGGATGAAGGTGGTCGTACGGTGGAAGAAGCCGCTTCGATTCTGCAGGATATGGGGCTTTATATCGCTTCAAAAGAAGAATACAGGCAATTTCTCCATGACTTTGCTGATTGGGGAGGTAGTATATGAAAGTAGCCATTATCGGAGGAAAACTGCAGGGTACGGAGGCCGCATACCTTGCCCGTGCGGCAGGATTTGAAAGCATTCTGATTGACAAAAATCCGCAGGTCCCTGCGGCAGGGCTTGCCTGTCGCTTTGTCTGCGGCGATGTTGTCAGACGAGATCCGCAGGTGCTGAATGCGATGAGAGAGGCGGATT
>CABSEO010000026.1 GCA_902476665.1 uncultured Emergencia sp. | reverse complement strand
GGAACCATGGGAACCGTATCGGTTCTCTTTTTCTTCTTTAGAAGCAGCAGAATGATCAGATGACCCGCACTGAAAAGCGTCGTCAGCACAAAGATAGACAGAATTCCGCCAAGACCAGCGATCAGTCCGAGGCTAAAGAACAGTTTAATATCACCGCCGCCCAAGGCATCCCGTCTATATGCAAGCTTTCCTGCAAGCGCCGTTATCAGCATAATTCCAAATCCGGCCAGTCCGCCCAGCAGGCAGTCGTGCCAGCTGCCGTGATAAGGCAGGTATCCCAGTGCCGAAACTGCAAGCAGTATGATAAGCTGATCAGGCACAATCCTGTATTTGATATCTGCAATAGCCATCTCCAGCAAAAGCCACAAACTGCAGATTGCCGCTGCTGCAAACTGCCAGTCATCTATCACCAGTTTAATGCCAAGAACCACAAAAAGCATAGTGAACAAAAACTTCCAGGGATAGCTTTTTACTCTTTGTGTATAAGGATCCGTCATCTCCTCCGTAGGCTGCTGTCCATAGTCACAGAACCAGCCAGCAGGCATTTTATTAAAAAAGTATACGGCTCCGTTCCCTGCAAAAATACCTACAAGCACCGCTGCCAGACATTTGATCATCACAATTAAAGTATCCGTAATCTCCATTCCGCACTCCTTTCGTTTGTAAGATTCTACCATATTTTTACAAACAACGCAACGACGATCTTCTTCGGATTTTGTTTCCCCTTTTTTCTTCTCAGTACCAATTCCGCAAATCCCTTCTTTATCACTGCATAAAACTCCTCTTCCGGCACAAACTATCTTTAACTTTATGCTTACAAGTGAGGGATATTTTATGGAAAAAAATCAGGGTCTGGGCCTGTTTAAACTAACCTGTTTTGCCATCGGCACCACACTGGCCAGTGGTGTTTTCAGTATGTTCAGCGATATGGCGGCAAACGGTGCAGGCACATTTGCAGTTCTTATCGGCTGGGCGGTTACAGGTGTAGGCATGTACGGTCTGGCTATGTGTTTCAACAGACTGAGCGTCGTCCGTCCCAGCCTGAAAAGCGGCATTTTTGCTTACGCAAAGGAAGGGTTCGGGCCTTATATCGGTTTTAACTCTGCCTGGGGATACTGGATTAGTGCCATCCTGTCGCAGGTTTCATTTGCAACGCTGCTCTTTGCTGCACTGGGACAGTTTCTGCCCATATTCGGAGACGGAAACAATCTTCCTTCCATTATCGGGGCATCTGTTCTGATTTGGCTTTTTACATTTCTGATCATGGGTGGCGTGCAGGAAGCCGTCACCATCAACACCATTATTGTCGTCGCCAAGATTGTGCCTATTATGGCATTTATCCTGTTTGTCATCTTTCTGGGAGCTTTTGATCTGGATATCTTTCTGAATAATTTCTTCGGAGAAGATACCGGATATTCTCTGGCTCATCAGGTGCTGGAGACCACTTACACCACAGTATGGATTTTTACAGGCATTGAAGGCGCAGTGGTTATTTCCGGCCGTGCCAAAAGCACTGCTGTTGCAGGAAAAGCCACAGAGCTTTCTTTTCTTGCGCTGCTGATCCTGTATGTACTGATCTCCATCCTGAGCATGGGCGTTATGCCCCGTGCAGATCTGGCCGGACTGAATAATCCCGCCATGGCTGTACTCCTTTCCCATATTGTGGGGCCATGGGGTGCCACACTAATCAATGTAGGCGTGATAATTTCCATTGCAGGCGCCATGTTCTCTTATACTATCGTCTGCGCTGACAGCGCCTATGCACCGGCTCTTCATCAGTGCTTTCCAAAATTTCTGGCATCAGAAAACCGTAAAGGAGCTCCTGTTGGCGCACTGCTTCTGACTGCAGCACTGATTCAGATTCTACTGATCTTCGTCTACACACAGTCCTCTTCCTATCAGGCAATGTATACGCTGGCTACCAGTGCCATCATGATTCCTTTTGTACTGTCAGCACTATACTGTCTCAAAACCACCATTCAGGACAGCCACCTAAATCGGAACAATGTAAATTTCAAAGTCTGGTTAATCTCAGTCATTGGCGTCATCTACGGATTCTGGCTTCTGCTGGCTACAGGTGTCAGCAATATCGTAATCTCTGCAGTGATTTACGCCCCCGGTATTCTTTTCTACAGCTGGAGCCGGATTCAGAATAAAGACCGGATTTTTGAAGGGCCTTCAGATATAGGTGCTTTCATCGTCATCATGGGCTGCTTTATCTTTTCTCTATTCTATTTCTGATAAGATTTGGCCGGTAGCAGAAAAAGGTAATATGCAAAAGAGGTGCCGCACAATCATCAGTTTAATGATTGTGCGGCACCTTCTTATTATTTGCACCATTAGTGTTTCTACATTCTGCTGAAGGCTCTGCTCTATGCTGTCTTTTTCTGTTCCCCGGTCAGTTAACCAAAATCATCTGTTTCAGTAAAAATGAGTATACGAATCTGAAAGAAAAACTGGTCACAAAGCTCAATCAATCCATATTATTTAAAATATTTAACCAAAATGCCTTTTAAATGGAAAAAAGAGTATAAACTTTTATACTCAAAATCAGTTTTTTTAGGCTTCTGGTTAGCAGGCCTTCATATTTATACTCAGCCTGGTACTTTTTTCAAATCTTGGTTAATTGCGAGTCAGGCATCCCGACTCATTCTAAGAATTGTCCAGATGTCAGGAATCAGTTAAATGGAAACTCGTCAATAAAACATGCTTTTTTCTTTAAACATAAAAAGGAGCCACTGCTACGCAGATGAATTGCTCATCTATTTTACAGTGTCTCCTTATGTTCTGTTACTTATTAGGCTTCCAGGAACTCTTCAGATCCACAATTCTGTTAAACACTTTCTCAGTGTCTGTTGTCAGCTTGCTGTCTGCAATATAGTAGCCGTGCCTGAAAAACTGGAACCGTTCTCCCGGTTTGGCCTCTGCCAGAGAAGGTTCTGCATAACCCCAGGTTTCTTCCACCGAATCAGGGTTAAGCACATTCTTGCCGTTTTCATCAGGGATCATCAGGTAATTATAGTTGCGGATTTTCACCTTTACGGCAGTCTTCGCATCCACAAAGTGGATGGTTCCTTTTACCTTGCGTCCCTCGAAGCCGGAACCGCTTCTTGTCTCCGGATCATACGTGCAGAGCAGTTCTCTGATAGTACCGTCTTCGTTTTTTACAACTTCATTGCAGGTAATGAAGTAAGCACCCTTAAAGCGGACTTCGTTACCCGGAAACAGTCGGAAATACTTCTTCACAGGCACTTCCATAAAGTCAGCACCGTCCACATAAAGTTCTCTGGAGAAAGGAATCTGACGAGTTCCCATTTCCGGAACCTCCTTGTTATTCTCAAGCTCAATCATTTCAGTCTGATCTTCAGGATAATTGGTAATCACAACTTTGATCGGATTCTCGATGACGTTTCTGCTTTCTACCTTTGTCTTCAGATCCTCACGAACACAATGCTCCAGCAGAGAAACCTCCACAGTGCTGTTAGACTTTGCAACACCAATCCTCTCGCAGAAGTCACGAATAGCCTCCGGAGTATAACCTCTGCGGCGAAGTCCTGCAATGGTCGGCATTCTCGGATCATCCCAGCCGTCTACCACCTGATCGTCAACCAGAGCTTTCAGGTGCCTCTTGCTCATTACTGTGTTGGTGAGATTGAGTCGTGCAAATTCGATCTGCTGCGGCGGATTTTCCCACCAGCCCACTTCTCTGAGAACCCAGTCGTAAAGCGGTCTGTGGTCCTCAAATTCCAGAGTGCAAATGGAGTGAGTAATACCTTCAATGGCATCCTCAATAGGATGAGCAAAATCATACATCGGGTAGATGCACCACTTGTTTCCTGTGTTGTGATGCTCACTGTGCGCGATTCTGTAGATGACAGGATCTCTCATATTGATATTAGGAGAGCACATGTCAATTTTAGCCCGGAGGACTCTCTCTCCGTCGCCGTATTTACCTTCTTTCATTTCTTCAAAAAGGCGAAGATTTTCTTCTACGCTCTGATTGCGGCAAGGACTCTCTTTTCCCGGACAGGTCAGAGTTCCTCTGTATTCCTTTATCTCTTCGGCATTGAGACTGCATACATAGGCCTTGCCCTTTTTTATCAGCTCTACCGCAGCCTCATACATCTGTTCAAAATAGTCGGAAGCCCACAGCCGTTTGTCCCACTGCCAGCCCAGCCATTTCACATCCTCTTCAATGCCGTTCACATATTCCACATCCTCCTTTACAGGATTGGTGTCATCATAACGCAGATTACAAGTTCCGCCATATTTTTCTGCCGTAGAAAAATTGAGACAGATAGATTTTGCATGTCCGATATGAAGATATCCGTTCGGCTCAGGCGGAAACCTGGTGCATACCTTGTTTCCGTACTTCTGTGATTCCAGGTCCTTTTCAATGATATTATGAATAAAATTCGTTGAAACAGGTTCTGTCATAATTGTTTCCTCCCAAGTTAATCATCGCAGTATAGTATTAAATGAAGAGCGTCTCCGAAGGCCTTCCGCTGGTGAGCCGTACAGGCCGTCAGAAGTTCCGCACAGAGGACGCCGTTTATTATAGTATTGTGATTAATATCATTTTATAATCGTAAAACTATAAAAAAAGCGGAAATAACAGCATAAAGCAACCCGCTCCACTGGCTGGAGCATCAGCCTGTGAAGTCTGCATCGATTTGCATGCGGCAAATCGACCCGAAGCTTTAAAAAGCCTATTTCCATATGTCGCCCGCAGGGGGCGTCCTTTTGTAAGATGGTTTTAAAGAATATCAAAATACTGTAAATCAGTATTTCCTGTGTTATAAAAAAATTATAGCATATCAGATATTATGATTCAATTTTTTTGTCAAAAATTCCGCTGCTTTTGTTTGTTTTTACGGCATCTCCGCCAAAGCACATGGCTAAGACCAACTTATTATTGTGCCTTTCCCTGGATTCTGTTACAATTTGATCAGATTCATGTGTAACAGAAAGGAGACTTCACCATGAAATATCACATCGTCGGCGAACCGCTTCCTGCAGTCATCTGCGATCTCGATGCAGGAGAAAGCCTTATCACAGAAAGCGGTGCCATGAGCTGGATGACACCGAATATGAAAATGGAAACCACCAGCAATGGCGGTATCGGCAAAGCTCTAGGCAGAATGTTTTCCGGAGATACGCTGTTTCAGAACAGATATACCGCTCAGGGCGGTCAGGGTCAGATCGCATTTGCCTCATCTTTTCCGGGCTCCATCAAGGCAGTAGAGATTTCACCTTCCAATGAACTGATTGTACAGAAAAAAGCATTTCTTGCCAGTGAATCATCTGTAGAACTTTCTGTCTTCTTCCAGAAAAAAATCGGCTCCGGATTCTTTGGCGGCGAAGGCTTTATCATGCAGAGACTTTCAGGTCACGGTACCGCCTTCATCGAAATCGATGGATACGCAGTTGAATATACGCTGCAGTCCGGTCAGTCCATGATCGTCGATACCGGCTATCTTGCCGCTATGGATGCCACCTGCTCTATCGAAATCGTTTCTGTACCGGGCGTAAAGAATATGCTGTTCGGCGGCGAAGGTGTCTTCAATACCGTTGTCAAAGGGCCAGGCAAAATTATTTTGCAGACTATGCCGGTCAATGTGGTAGCCGGTGCAATTAACCCATTTATTACCACCAGTAATTAACAGGCATTCTGCCTTTATATTCAAAAATGCGCAGTCAGGATCACTGCGCATTTTTTATTTCTTTCCAATCCATCACAGCATTTCAGTGTGGCACTGCCTCAGATATTCTCACACAAAAATTTCCGATATCCGCTGTTTATCTGCAAAGGTTTTCTCCAGCATAGCCTTATGGCTGAGAAATGCTTCGTCGTCAAAAAATTTGGCACCCGTAGGACAGCTTACAATACAGGCCTGACATTTGATGCAGATGCCACTGACCTCGTAGTTGTCAGCTTCTTTAATACTGCCCATGGGACATCTGTCTGCACACAGTCCGCATCCCGTACATCGGTTCTGATCTGTAACGGGTCTGGCTTTAAGAAACACTGCAGGTTTTCCGTCTATTCCCTTGGGCGTGTAATACGGCCCCACAGGATTATTCCCCGGAAACTGCGGAGGGGTCAATTGAGCCTTCTCAGCTTTGTCAGCAGCTTTTTTCCCAAGTCTGCGTGCCGCTTCAAAATCTGCCTCCGCAGGACGTTCCGGCGCAAGACCGGATGCAAAAGTATGACGACAGACAAATGCACCTCCGCCCAGCACTGCAAATCCGTTTTCCTGCATCAGAAGGTTCAGTTCCATGAGAGAATCATCAAAACTGCGGTTGCCATATGTTGTCAGTACGATGCATGAAGCGCCATTTCCCTTAATCTTCTCTCTGATGTACGGCATAATCTTGTTAGGCACTCTGCCTGCGTAGGTAGGGGTACCGATTACAATAAGATCATCTGCCTCAAAGCAGACCGGTTCCTTTCGGTTTTCCGGCTTTGTCAGATCCAGAAAGTGAACCGTCTCAATGCCTAAAGCTCTGGCAGCCTCAGTAGCGGTAACAATCACGATTTTTTCTGTGCTCTTTGCAGGACTGAAAAAAACAGCCCAGATCTTTTCAATTTTCATGACTTTATCCTCCCTTGTATATATTTTAGCAAGGTCTCTTTGTCATTGTCCAGCTTTTCTTCTATCACCAGATGCAGAAGTTCAGAGAGCATCCTGCCGACTTCAGATCCTTTCCCCCTACCGCAAGCTGACGAAGACTGTAGCACATGCCACTTTCCAAAACTTCCTGCAACGCCTGTTCTCTGCCCAGCATGGAAAAATACAGGCAGCTCAGCTCTATTCCTTCCTTTGCCAGAAGCTTCCTGATTTCTGCAGGAGTCTGCGGCTGTTCTCCTGCTGCAAGTCGGTTCAGCGCCACAGCCTCTGATACCGTCCGGGTGCTGTATTTTAGTTCCCGCAGACAGGTTTCTGTGTTTATCGGAAAAACAGCAGCAAGCCGGACAGAAAGCCGATTTGGAAGATGCGACACTGGCGCCGGCTGAAATCCCCTGACTGCAGACTTCAAGATATCTCCATATTCCTGCAGCACTCTGTCCACATCAATTCCCAGAAGCAGTTTAGATAGTTCAATATTGATTCTCTCACGAGAAACCTTGTCTGTAAGCCTGATCCATTTGCGCATAGCCTCTGCCGTGGATTTACTGATTTTAAATCCCAGCACAGAAGAGAAGCGAAGTCCCCTCATAATGCGAAGTCCATCTTCCGAAAATCTGCTTTCTGGTTCTCCAACGCAGCGGATCTGTCCGCACTGCAGATCCGCTTGACCGCCAAAAGGATCTATCAGACCCTTTTCCTGATGAAAAGCCATGGCATTGACAGTAAAGTCACGTCTTGCTAAATCTTCCGCCAGACTTTTTGTAAATGAAACCGAATCCGGACGTCTACCGTCTGTGTAAATACCATCTACTCGGTAAGTGGTGATTTCCACCGTCAGATCACCGGTAATCACCGCCACAGTTCCATGACGCATCCCCATATCCAACGTCTTAAGATCATCAAAACATCTCTTTATATCATCCGGTTCTGCCGAAGTACAGACATCCCAGTCAGAAGGTTTTTTCCCCATCAGAATATCCCGCACACAGCCACCCACCACATAAGCTTCAAATCCTTGCTGATTCAGTCTGCACAAAACCTCTTCCACCTGAGCCGGCATAATCCCAGCCGCTGCTGCTAAAGCATTTTCCCTGACAGTATCTGTCTGTTTTTTCTCGTTCTCTGTCATATCAACTCTCCGCATCGTCTAAAGTCAATTCACATTATTCCTCTTCCGGCGGCAGCATCAGCTGTCCGATATTTAAGTGTAGCCTACTGCCGCAGAACAGATTTGTCAATAGGGTCAGAAAAAATATGGTCACTGTTTCTGAAAAAAACAGAATGAGTTAAAAGAATCACTGTCAGCAGGCAGGCATCGGACTAGACTAAAAGCTTTCTTTTAACTATATGAGAATATCATAATTCCATATAATGAAAGAAGACGAAAATTATAATACAGCTTTCTCGTCTTCCCTTTCACTATTAACTGATATGATATTTTAATATTTGCTGATGATCGTTTTAATGGCCTGCAATGCATAATCTACATCTTCTGCTGTGTTTTTATGTCCAAAAGCAAAACGAACAGTTCCCTGCGGATAAGTTCCCAGAGTACGATGAGCCAGTGGGGCACAATGAAGTCCGCATCGAGTCATAATTCCATACTCCGAGTCAAGAATATAAGCCACATCTGCATTGTCAGCAATTTGAGTAAAATCCAATGATACAGTAGCAACACGGTTCTGCATATCCTCTGCTCCTACATTACGGACTCCCTCAAAAGTTTTTACTCCCGCCAGAAATCGCTCTGTCATCACCGACTCGGCAGCATATATCTGTTGGAGGCCTTTGTCCAGAAGATAGCTCAGCGAAGTGTGTAAGCCAATAATTCCCGGTAGATTCAGTGTTCCCGCTTCAAATTTGTCAGGCATAAAATCCGGCATAGTCAGCAGATGAGAAGCACTCCCCGTTCCCCCATCAATCAAAGGTGTAAGTTTTTCGGCAAGTTCTTCTGTCAAAAGCATTGCTCCTATGCCCTGCGGACCTAAAAGCCCCTTATGTCCTGTGAGACAGAGCGCCGAAAGGTGAAACTTTTTAAAGTCAATAGGGACTACGCCCGCTGACTGAGCTGCATCCAGCACAAAAAATACTCCCCGGCGGCTGCAGATTTCTCCTACTGCTTCTGCATCCAGGATCGTTCCGCAGACATTAGACGCGTGAGACATAACGACCATGACAGTATTCGGCTGAAACAATCTCTCAAATGATCCAAGATCCAAACGACCTTCCGAATCACAGGCAGCCACAGAAACTTCTACTCCGTCATGTTTAAGGGATTCACATGGTCTGGCCACAGCATTATGCTCCATGGAGGATATGATCACATGATCCCCCGGCTTCAACAATCCCTTTATCATAAAATTCAAGCTATAAGTCACGCTAGGGGTAAACACAACAAACCGCTCGTCAGGAAAATTAAAAAGTCTGCAGAGTCTGCTGCGGGTCTCAAATACGATATCCGCCACAGCATAAGCGTCTTCATAACCGCCACGACTTACATTGCATCCTACCTCAGTTATGAATCGAGCCATAGCTTCTCCAACTCCCGGAGCCTTGGGAAAGCTTGTACTTCCATTATCCAGATAAATTTTTCTCATAGCCTCCACACTTTCTACATTTTTATATAAAGATTATATGCTGTGATTCAACATAAGTAAAATTGATAATGTATATGTCCTTTCGCTGCCGACTGCCCAATTTTCAGCACAACCCATTCACTCATCAATTACTCGAAATTTATCATCTATAAACACAATTTTACTTTTCTCAGGCAGTTGTTTATCATATTTATAGCAAACATTTTAACAACTTTTATGCAAGAAAGGAAGTCTATATCAATTATGAAAAACAACAAATTATTGATTATTTCCACTGGCGCTATTATAGGAATTATCGCGGTTCTTTTAGTAAAGCTGGGTAATCCCGCTAATATGGGATTCTGTATTGCCTGCTTCATTCGAGATACCGCAGGGGCGTTCAAACTTCATTCCGCACCGATCGTACAATATGTACGTCCTGAAATTATCGGTCTTGTTTTAGGAGCAGCTATTTCGGCATTCGCAGGTAAAGAACTGGTTGCCAGAAGTGGTTCAAATTCGCTCATTCGATTTGTGCTTGGATTCTTTGTTATGGTAGGTGCTCTGATGTTTCTGGGATGCCCGCTCAGAATGATGCTGAGAATTGGTGGTGGAGATTTGAACGCTGTAGTCGGCCTTGCAGGATTCATTGTAGGCATTGGAATTGGTATTCTTGCCTTAAATAAAGGCTTTTCTCTCAATCGCTCCTACAAAGTGGACAAAGCAGAAAGCTATGTTTTCCCTGCCATTCAGATTGTATTCCTTGCTGTGCTGGTTTTGGCCCCTACACTTCTTGTATTCAGTACCGAAGGGCCTGGATCAATGCATGCTCCAATTATTGCCTCACTGGCAGCAGGACTTGTCGCCGGATTTCTGGCGCAGAGAACCAGATTTTGTACTGTAGCGGGAATCAGAGATTCCATCATGTTCAGAGAGTTCTCTATGTTGTATGGTTTTATTGCTCTGATCGTGGTTACAATTATTGTAAATCTTATTTTTGGTTTTTTCAATCTGGGATTCGAGGCACAGCCTGTAGCACATACAGATGGACTCTGGAACTTCCTCGGTATGGTTCTGGTAGGCTTCGGCAGTGTACTTCTTGGAGGGTGTCCTCTTCGCCAGCTTATTCTTTCCGGTGAAGGAAACATTGATTCAGTCATTACAGTTGTAGGTATGTTTGTTGGAGCAGCCTTCTGTCACAATCTGGGTCTTGCTTCATCTGCTGATGGTCCTACAGCAAACGGAAAAATTGCAGTGATTATAGGATTTGTCGTTGTAGCACTTATCGCACTGTTCAACATTTATGCAAACAAAAAGAAAGGGGAATCCAAATCATGTTAGTAGACGCAAGAGGCTGTTCCTGTCCACAGCCTATCCTCATGACAAAAAAGGCACTGAAAGATAATGCTTCAATTGAAGTTCTGGTAGATAATCCGACAGCAAAGGAAAATGTTCTTCGTTTTGCTCAGAGTCAGGGATGTAAAGCTGTAGTCTCTGCTCGTCCTGACGATGAATACTCTATCAGTATCAGCAGGTAAACACAATGCAGTATCTGATAACATTTCACAGCAATTTTGATGCTTCATCATTTATGAAGCAGGCAAAAACCCTGGGAACTGCAAGAATGAAACCAGTGCCCAGAAAACTCAGTTCATCTTGCGGAACTTGCGTCCTCTTTACACCCACAGACGGAGATAAAGTTCCTGATGTACTCTTTGAAAAGTCTTTTGAAAAATTTTATCTAATCACCGATGAGCATTATGAGCTGTTAAAAGAAAAGGAATAAATTGAAGATAACAGGAAACGAGACCGCTTCAGCGGTCTCGTTTCCTGTCAGAATGAGTCTGTTCAGGCTCATACAGAGGAAATCTCTGCCTTATTATAAGAACGGGACTGTGATATTCAGCTTTTATCACAGCCCCGTTTATTCATTTATCTTCTGGCTGATTCTATTCCACTCAACCGATGTAGCCGCCGGCTGTCAGAATTTCTCTGGCCTTATTCGCATTTGCTTCACTTATCAGGACTACTGGTCCGGTACATCCCATTCCAGTCTCAGCATAGATGCCCTTTGCCCAAAGAGATGCTGCTGCATCGTCCAGATCGATAACCTCAATTCCATGAATCTCATGGGTAACAACTTCTTTCGCAGGCGGTTCTGCCGCTTTTTCATCCTCTGCAGAAGTGTTCTTGTTACTGCTCTTCAACTCTGCAAGAATATCTCCAAGCCCTGCAGCATTGGCAGCCTCAAATTCTTCAGCAGCAATTCTCATAACATTGTTTTTCAGAAGTTCTGCAGCATACTGAATAGCTCCTGCGATCACAGGTGCGCCTGATGCTCGGGAAATAATCATAACCACCTTATCGTAGTCAGGACCGATTCCCGGCCCATATCCATAACCCAGAGCTTCATAGCTGCCGCCTGTTGTAT
>CABSEO010000025.1 GCA_902476665.1 uncultured Emergencia sp. | reverse complement strand
TCCATGTTATTGAGAAACGGGGAGAAGAACATAGCGCTGCTTTCGGCTGACAGCAATAATATGGTCAATCGGTACAGATGTGAAGGATTTCTGGGTGTGATCTGTCAAAAAGGAAGCAGTAATAACCAGGAACTGTTTTTTCAGAATGTGGATGGGCCTATGGAACTGGACCGGGCTGTTTTAAAAATCGTGGACAATAAGGCGGATTGTGCAGTGTGTACGGATGACGCCCTGTGCAAAAAGCTTGTTCGCAAGCTTCAGGAATATGGATGCCGGATACCAGAGGAGATCAGGGTCGCGTCCATGCACGACAGTATCCATATGGAAATGAACAATCCTCCAATTACGGCCATCCGGGTGGATGGTCATCAATTGGGATCAATAGCAGCAAAGGTTCTGATCGGAATGCTGGAAGGGAAAAAGATGCCGATTAAGAGTTGTGCTAATTACGAAATCCGCCTGAGACAATCGACAAAAAGAAAGAAGGAGAAACTGATATGAAACAAAAAAATAATTTTCTCGGTAAGCTGAAACGATATCGGGTTTTATTGTTAATGCTCCTTCCGGCCGTACTGTATGTAATCTTATTCAACTATATTCCAATGGCCGGGATCGTTCTGGCATTTAAGAAATATAACTATGTAGACGGTATCTTTGGGAGTCCATGGAATGGGGTGGATAATTTTAGGTTCTTTTTTAAATCCGGTCAGGCATGGAAAGTGACCAGGAACACATTCTTGTATAATGCGGCCTTTATTATCGTCAATAACATTTTGCAGCTGGCGGTGGCAATTTTTCTGGTGGAAATCAAAAACAAGAGATTTCGGAAAGTTTCTCAGTCCTTTATGTTCTTGCCCTATTTTATTTCATGGGTCGTGGTATCCGTAATTGCCTTCAATATCCTGAGTTACGACTATGGAATCGTGAATAAGGTGATTGTTGCGTTCGGCGGAGAAAAAGTAAACCTGTATAGCATGCCGAAAATATGGCCTCTAATTATTATTGTATTCAATGCCTGGAAAAGTGTGGGCTATGGCTCCATTCTTTACCTGGCTTCCATTATGGGAATTGACACATCCATCTACGAGGCAGCCGAGATTGATGGAGCGGGGAAATTGCAGCGCATTTTTAAAATTATCATTCCGATGGTGCGTCCTACCATGATCATTTTGGTGCTGCTGGCAGTAGGCGGAATTTTCAGAGGAAATTTTGATCTGTTTTACAATTTAATCGGAACCAATGGCACGTTGTATGATGTGACGGATGTGATCGATACGTTTACCTTCCGTGCACTCATCAACAACAATGATATTGGAATGGCTGCAGCATCCGGCTTTTTCCAGTCCGTTTTATGCTTTGTAACCGTTGTTTTCGCAAACCGTTTGGTTTCGAGCTACGATAAGGATTATGCATTATTTTAGGAGAGAATGCGATGAAGAAAAAAAGTTTAAAGAAGTCAGGACGAAAAAAGATCAGTGGTGTAAATGTGGTCGGATACCTATTTTGCGGGCTGATAGCGCTTGTTTGCCTGATTCCTTTTATCATGGTGCTGGCAGCATCATTTACTTCGGAAGAAGCGATTTCCCTATATGGATTCAGTCTGTGGCCGAAAGAGTTTTCCTTGGAAGCATATAAGGCGGTTTTCAAGTCGCCGGCGGTAGTCGCGAAAGCCTATCTTGTCACGATCACGCTGACTTTAGCAGGTACGGCGATAGGCTTGTTGCTGCAGACTATGACCGCATATGTCCTTTCCAGACGAGATTTTGAATGGCGAAGCGGTTTCTCTTTCTTCTTTTATTTTACGACTTTGTTCAACGGAGGATTGGTTTCCATATACATCCTGATGACAAGATATCTGGGATTGAAAAATTCCTACCTGGCGCTGTTGCTTCCGTTGCTTTTTAACGTTTATAATCTGCTGATTATGAAAAGTTACATGTTGTCTGTTCCGGAGTCTTTAATCGACGCTGCGAAAATCGACGGCTGCGGGGACTTTATGATGCTTTTCCAGGTGGTTATGCCACTGGTTCGTCCTGCTCTGGCTACGGTAGGGCTTTTCATTGCACTGGCCTATTGGAATGACTGGTATAATGCAATGCTTTATATATCGGACAGCGAAATGTTTCCGCTGCAGTATTTCCTTTATGAACAAATCAACAATATTCAGGCATACCGAAAGATTTTGTCCAGTGCTGCCAGTGGCGCAGTAGCAGCGGCATTCAACTTGCCAACCCAGTCCCTCAAGATGGCACTTACGGTAGTGGCGACCGGACCTATCGTTTTTGCCTATCCGTTTGTACAGAAATATTTCGTTCAGGGAATCACCATCGGTGCTGTAAAAGGATGATGAAATCAAGAAGCGCAACGTTGCGCACGGTTTCCTGCAAAAACTGGTTGATATTGCAGGAAGTTGGAAAAAATATTTGGGTTTTATGCGAATTGATGAAAAAAATGAAATAAGCTACTATTTTCTTATGAAGAAAATGCTGCTTCATAAAGGGGAAAAAACATAGGGCATAGAAAAGGAGGTTCTTTATGAAAAAGAGACTGTTGTCTGTATTGCTGTCAGGCGCATTATTGGGTACGCTTTTCCTTGGGGGGTGTGGATCGGAGGCGACACAAACCCAGAATAGCACAGAAGGTGCAGCGAGCACTGCTGTTTCGGAGAGCGAGGGGAAAACCTATCGGGGAAATGACGTTTCAGAACCGGTAACGATTAAGATGTACCTCATTGGGGATCGCACCCCGGATTTCGATCTTGTGTACGATGAAGTAAATAAGAAACTGGAGGAAACCGTAAACGCTACGGTAGAAGTGGAATTTTTATCCTGGGCGGAGCACGATACCAAATATTCTCTTCTGTTTTCTTCCGGAGAAGATTTCGACCTGATTTTTACAGCTACAGGGTGGGCTCATTATAGTGAAACGGCTAATATGGGCGGATTTTATGAGCTTACACCGGAATTCATTTCTACTTACGCTCCGGACATCCAGGCAGTGGCACCGGAAGATGCCTGGGAACAGGCCCAAATCGACGGAAAAATTTATATGGTGCCCTGTTATAAAAATGAGTACGCGAGCGGCGGCAACCTCTTGGTAAGAGGCGACTTGATGGAAAAGTACGGCTATGAAGATATTACCAGCAGGGAAGAGTTGGAGGCATTCCTTGATGATGTATGTACAGGAGAAGCTTCCGTATCTGCATTAGGAACGGGCGGCGGAGAATTTCAGGATCTGTACGAATGGCTGACTCTTGGATATTCCGCTATCAACGGAGATGATAACAAGCTGTTCATGTATCATTATGCGGATCCTTCGGATCTGGAAGTACGCTATATTCTGGACTGGGATGAGTTTTCCGATTATTGTCATAAAATGCAGGAGATGTACGAGAAGGGCTACTGGTCAGCAGACTCGCTGAATTCACAGGATGAAAAGCAGGACAATTTTTTGAATGGAAAGTCAGCTGTAATGACGTGGAACCTGAGTAATCAGCTATCGTATGGACGAATCGCAAATTCGGAACATCCGGACTGGAACAGCAGAATCATTGATTTTGCTCCTGACCTTGCACAGAAAGTCTATCCATATACCAATAACGGTATGGCAATTAACAGGAACAGTCGTAATAAAGAAAGAGCGATGATGGTTCTGAACGAGTTTTATACCAACCCGGAAATTTATGATCTGACCAAGCTGGGTATCGAAGGCGTACATTGGGAAGCAGTTGGCGAGGATCAGTATAAGCTGCTGGATAAGAATTCGGATTATGGTGTAGACGCAAACTGTAACTGGGGATGGACAAACGAAGCGATCAACCGAACAGAATATGTGGAAAATCCTACTCTGCTGGACGAGACCTACACAGGAATCATTGAAGGTTATGCGGATAAAATCAAGCATCATACCTTGGATGCGTTTGTATTTGATCCGACGCCTGTGAATACGGAAATTGCCATCATCAGTACGCTGATGGACAAGTATTATAAACCGCTGAATCTCGGCATGGCGAAGGACGTAGATGCCACTCTGGCAGAATTTTCAGAGAAAATGGAAGATGCCGGAGTTCAAAAGGTAATTGATGAAATGAACCGGCAGATAGAGGAATTTGTTGCACAAAGACAGTAAAGAGAGTTTTTTAAAGGAGAAACGCTTATGAGAGCATATGATCCGGGAAAGATCGGATGTTATGCCGGATGGAGAAGGTACGAAAAGAACCCGATAATCGGTGAACAAATCGGGGAAGTTTCCGATCCAATGGTCCTTCCAATAAAAGATAGATTTCATCTGTACTACAGTCATCGGTTTCTGAAAAAAATCCTGGTGGCGGTAGGAGAAAACGGATTGGATTTCCGACCTTTCGCAGAAGACGGGGTAACGGAGGAAAAAACAGAATCCAAAGCCTATGTGATCGGTGACACATTTTACTCTGACGGAGGAGATTTTGGCTATTCCCTGATAAGGCGTCCAGAGCTGAAATGGGAAGCAGCTGTTTGCCAGCCATTTGTTTTGTTTGCAAAAGGCAAGTACCACCTGTTTTATACAGGAAAACGATATGATCCGGTGACAGATGGATACGACCGGTCCGTGATCGGACATGCGACAGGAAATAATGCAATGAACTGGATGGCCTCCAGACAGCCCGTTTTGGAGCCGGATCTTTTGTGGGAGAGAAATGCGGTCTGCTATCCCTGTGTCATCTGGGATGAAAAGGAAGATCTCTTCAAAATGTGGTATTCTGCAGGAGATATAGAGAAACCGCTGGCAATTGGCTATGCAGTCAGTCGTGACGGTGAACACTGGGAAAAACCCTATTCAGAGCCCGTTCTGAAAAAGGACAACAGTGTATTGGAAAAAGAGAGAGTGGGCGCGTGCCATGTGCTTCGGGACGGAGAACAGTATGTGATGTTCTACACTGCCTGGCAGGATGCCTTTAAGTCCAGAATCTGTCTGGCCAGGTCTGAAGATGGAATTTGTTGGGAAAGACATCCAAACAATCCAATCATTACAGGAGGTCAGTTTGGTGCATGGGATGTGGAAGCGGTGTGCCGTCCGGCAGCAGTGCATCTGGAGAACAAGTGGATCTGTTATTATACCGGCTGTGCCAGAAAAAATCACAGAATTGGTGCATTGATCCATGAAGGAGACGATCTGGGATTTTGCGGAGGACCAAAATGATAGAACAGGATCTGACAAAAATCGGTTGTCATGGAAATTGGCGTCGATATAAAAATAATCCGATACTGAAGGACGATTGGGGAGAGACTTTTGATGTCACCGTAATCCAGGTAGGGGAAAAGCTCAGGATGTATCTGTCTTGGAGAAGTACGAATAGCATTGCATTCGTAGAAGGTGTAGACGGGGTACACTGGAGTGAACCGGTTATTGTTTTGTCTCCGGATTTTACCACAGGATGGGAAGATGATATCAACCGTCAGATCGTACTGGAAAAAGACGGGAAATATCTGATGTGGTATACCGGCATGAAATTCTTAGGCGCAGGAGAGCGAATGAGCAGCGGTAGATCCTGCATCGGATATGCAGAGAGTGATGACGGAATCCATTTTACCAGGAGAAAAGATCCGGTAATGGAACCGGAAGAAGCCTGGGAAAAAACCAACCTGATGTGCCCTCATGTATTGTGGGATGAAGAACGGAAAATTTTTAGAATGTGGTATTCGGCAGGAGGTTTCTGGGAGCCGGATCAGATTGGATACGCAGAGAGTGAAGACGGGATCCACTGGAAGAAACACCCGCAAAATCCCATTTTCAGACCTGAGCCTACACATTTCTGGGAGAAAGAAATTGTTTCTGCCTGCCAAATCTTTCCGATGGATGGATATTACTACATGTTTTATATCGGATTTGAAGACATGTATAAAGCGACGATCAACGTTGCAAGATCAAAAGATGGAATCGAAGGATGGGAACGGTATCCGCATAATCCGATTCTGTCTGGCGGTCCGGAAGGAAGCTGGGATGTGGAAGCTGTTTATAAGCCATGGGTTATGCACATGGATGGTCAGTGGTTGTTGTGGGCAAATGGAAGAAGAGCTGCAGTAGAACAGGTAGGACTGTATATTCACGACGGCGACAACATGTTTGAGGACTGGAATGACTGACAGGAGAAAATTGTGAAGAAAAAGTGGAAAAAGCTTGTTCTGACCGAAGTCAGTCCGTCCGGGTGGTTGAAAGAGCAGATGCAAATGCAGATGAACGGGCTTACCGGTTGTCTGCATGAAAAATGGGATAGTGTCGGTACCTATTCTGGCTGGTTGGGAGGTACTGGAGAAAGCTGGGAACGTGGTCCCTATTATCTGGATGGGCTACTGCCACTATCCTATTATCTGAAGGATGAGAAACACTTTGAAATTTGCAAAAAGTTTCTGGACTGGACGTTAAAGAGTCAGGATAACGAAGGAAATTTCGGACCGGAACAGACCAAGGAAGATTATTGGTCTCGTTTCATAATGTTGAAAGTGATGATTCAATATTATGAAATAACGAAAAAGGAAGAGATTATTGAATTTATTGAAAACTATCTGAAGTATTTAAAAACAGCCATAGAAGACAGACATTTAACAGGATGGACCCAGGCACGGACAGGAGACGTGCTATATGTGATCAAATGGTTGTATGAACGCTTCCCGGCGGAATGGATGATGAACCTACAGAGGGAAATCCGCAGACAGGCAATCGACTGGACCTCCCTGTTTGCTGATTTTCCTTATCCCAGACCAACTGCCCATTACTATGACTGGAATGCTTTGAAACGCTTTCAAAATGAGGAAGTGGTGCAGCTGATGCAATATCATCAGACGCATGTAGTAAATGTGTCTATGGGTCTGAAATATGCTGCAATGGAATACTTTTTCGACGGAGATGATGAAAAAAAGAAGCTGGGAATCGAGGCACCGGGAATCGTGGAGAAATACCATGGGATAGCCAGTGGAGCGATAAACGGGGATGAACATTTGAGCGGCGGATCACCGTCTCAAGGAGCGGAGCTGTGCGGCGTTGTGGAACAGATGTTTAGCCTGGAAACGATGATGGAAGTATTCGGGGAACCCGAACTGGCAGATCGGCTGGAAAGAGTTGCATTTAATGCCTACCCGGCATCGATCAGTGAAGATTACATGGCGCATCAGTATTTGCAGCAGGCGAATCAGATTCTCGTTTCCAATGCAAAACGTAACTGGTTTAATAATGGGGACGATTCTAACCTGTTTGGACTGGAACCTAACTTTGGATGTTGTACGGCAAACATGCATCAGGGATGGCCGAAATTTGTACAACACCTATGGTTTTGGGAAGACGATTGCCTGGTGTCTGCAATTCCGGTGCCGAATCATCTTGAGACGAAGTCAGAAGGCAAGCGAATTGTGATTGACGTGGAAACGGACTATCCCTTTGGAGACACCGTTTCTTATCTGGTCAGGGAAGCTGAAACGGACGTCAAACTGAAAATCAGAATACCGGGATGGTGTGCGAATCCAGAACTCCTGACAGAAGGGGCAAAGGCACGCAGGAAAGGAAAGAATTTCTGGATTGTGGAACATCTGGTATCGGGAAGTAGAATTACAATTCGGTATCCGATGGATGTGCGCTTTAGTAAGTGGTATCACGATAGCGTTGCAGTGGAAAGAGGAAGTCTGGTTTATGCTTTGAAAATGGAAGAAAACTGGGAAAAAGAGCGGGAATGCTGTGGAATTGCTGATTATCATATCAGTAGCACAGAACCATGGAATTATGCCCTCAATCTTCAGGATATTCCAAAGACAGAGATTTACGGGAAGAGAAAGAATCCATTTTCCCATGAAATGCCATCTTCACAGATCCGGATAAAGGCAAAACGAGTAAAAGAATGGGAAATGGTCTGCAATAGCGCTGGTCCGGTTCCGGACAGCCCTGTTTCTTCCACAGAAAAAGAAGAACAGATTACGTTGATCCCCTACGGTGCTACCGCATTGAGGATTTCTCAATTTCCATATTATTAACATGTTAGACCCATCTGTAAGCAAGCCTTATAGTGGATTCTTTTTGAGGAATGAAAGTGCTGTACTCCGTAAAATACTGGGATGCAGCACTTTTTGTCATAAAAGAAAAATGTGCAGAAAACTTTTTATTGAAAACCATAATATATAGAACAAACTCTGCGATCGGCAGGGGCATACGAGGTAGAGAGAACGTGAGAGTACAATGGAACAGAAATTCTAAACTGTCTTATACACCGCAGTTCCTGACGCTGGACAATACTCCATGGTTTCCCCTGATGGGCGAGATTCATTACAGTAGGGTTTCCAACGGACGATGGGAGGAAGAGCTGTATAAGATGAAAGCCGGGGGAATAGAACTGGTGTCGGCATATACTATCTGGATTCATCATGAAGAAGTGGAGGGAGAATGGGATTTTTCGGGGGATCGTGACCTGCGGAAGTTCCTTCAGACAATAAAGAATTGCGGTCTTCATTGCATTCTGAGAATCGGACCGTGGGCACACGGAGAGGTTCGAAACGGCGGATTTCCGGACTGGCTGATGCAGAAGGAAAAAGAAGGGCAGCTAGTAACAAGAACCAATGATCCGAAATATCTTCGCTATGTCAGGGAATTTTACGGAAAAATTGCAGAGCAGGCCAGAGGACTTCTTTTGTCTGACGACGGTCCGGTTGCGATGATACAGATTGAGAATGAGTATGGTCATGTGGGTGGAAGAACCGGAGAAGAAGGGGAAGCACACATGCGCATGCTGAGGCAGGTTGCCAAAGAGGTCGGACTGAAGGTCCCGATTTACACGGCAACCGGATGGGGAGGAGCTGTGACAGGCGGAATGCTTCCTGTTATGGGTGGCTACTGTGAGGCTCCCTGGGATCAGCGGCTGACAGAAATCGAGCCCTCGGGGAACTATCTGTTCACGGAAGAAAGAAATGATCACAACATCGGCTCCGACCATGGACTAGGGTTTGGAATTACCTTTGATATGGAACAGGTTCCGTACCTCACTGCAGAGCTGGGAGGTGGGCTGCAGGTGACAAAACACCGGAGACCTGTAGTAAGTGGCAGAGATACCGAGGCAATGACATTTGTCAAGCTGGGAAGCGGCTGTAATCTTCTCGGATATTACATGTATCACGGAGGAACCAATCCAGAGGGAAAGCGGACAACGCTGCAGGAATCCCGGGAGACAGGATATCCGAATGATCTTCCTGTGAAAAACTACGACTTCAATGCACCAATCCGTGAGTATGGACAGCTGTCGGACAGCTATCGGAGAATACGGAGATTATCATTGTTTCTTCATGATTTTGGAAGTGATCTGGCTCAGATGCCCTATATTCCGCAGCCGAGGAACCCCGGAAAGCCGGAAAATTTTTCTGCGCTTCGCACAGCCGTCCGATATAATACGAAAACGGGGACAGGCTTTCTGTTTGTGAATAATTATGTTCGGCACTACCCTATGTCAGAACATCTAGAAACCGCGCTGCAGGCTTTTGGAAAAGACGGAAGAGAGGTGTATGCTGATTTCGGTAAACAGGATATCCGGGATGGAGATTACTTCTTTTATCCCTTCCGGATGCCGCTGGGTGAGCGTGCTGTTCTGGAAAAGGCCAGGGCAATTCCATTATGCATGCTCCGGAATGAAAAGGGAGAGCCGGATACCTATGTTTTCTATACTAGAAATGGTGTAGATCCGGACTTTTGTGTGAGCGGAGATGCTTCCCCTATTACGATACTCACACTTTCTGAAGAGGAAGCGCTTCATGCACAGAAAATCATCCGGGATGGAAGAGAGCTTCTTGTGATTTCGGAGATGGATCTGTATCAGAGGGAGAATGGGACAATTGCAGGTCTTCTTCGGACGAAAAAAACGGCAATGCCGGAAGTCAGAGTCTATCCTTTACCAGAGCATGCGATTTTTAAAATGGAGCAGGTGGATGCGAATACCTTTCGGAGCTGTGAGAGTGTTTCGAATCCGGTTCGCTGCAGATTGACGGGAAGGATGGAAACAGATGACGGAACAGATCTGGTCCTTTCGATTCACGTTGAGGGAATTAGAAAAGAGCTGGAGGAGGCATTGTTGATTCTGAACTATGAGGGAGAGTCTGCCGAGCTCTATCAGGATGGAAGGCTGGTGGCTGACAGCTTTTATACCGGTCAGTCCTGGGAAATCGGGCTAAAGGAGCTTGCTCATCAGCAGGAGGCAGATCTGATCGTTGTAATTCATCCGCTGAAGGAGAGCGCAGGAATTTATCTGGAAAAATGGCCTGTAATGAAGCACCATAGGGCTTGCAGGTTGGTAAATGCGGAGACAGCGGCGATCGTTCAGGTTGAGTGAAAATAGTGAAGCAATAGCAATAAAAAGATTGATACCAATGGGGAGCCTGTCACATGATTGTGATAAGCTTCCCATTATTATGTTGTAGTTTGTCATTAACTGGTTTTCTTTCTTCTTCTATAAAGGTGCACATAAGGAACGAGAAGGACATTTGCATGTAAAATAGATCAAACGAGGAGAAAAGGAAATGGAATTTGTAACTTCACAACAGGGAATTGATAGGATTAAAAAATTTGAATCCTGCCGTCTTACTGCTTATCAGGACGCAGCAGGAGTATGGACGATTGGCTATGGACATACGGGCAGTGTATATGTGGGGATGCAGATATCGCAGGAACAGGCAGGGGATTTATTGAAGGCAGATTAAAAAAGATTCGAAGCAGCAGTGAATCGATATGTGACAGGTGCACTGACGCAGGGCAGGTTTGATGCACTTGTATCGTTTTCTTTTAATGTAGGCGAAGGGGCTTTGAAGAAAAGTACATTGCTCAAAAAAATGAATGCAGGAGATATGGATGGAGCTGCCAGAGAATTTGATCGGAACAGTGTGCAGAACAGGTAATCCCTTACTTTATCGGTATCGGAACAGTTATGGCAGAAAGCTATGACAATAAATACCGGATTGGTGTTTACGGTTCCAGAAATATTTGTCAGAAGGTTTGCAGTTTAACAAAGGCGAGAGCAGCTTTGTGGCGGATATGTCAACCGGATACAGCGGAAATCTTGGCTACAGTATGCCGAACAATTGGGCATTTGAACAGTTTCATGAATATTCTATTCTGGGCTCCGGTTTTTCCTTTGCAGTGGACAAGGATATGGAGTCCGGACGATATAAGGGAATTTCTGCAGATTCCAAGTGTGGTCAGGATAAGTTTGAAGACTGTACGCTGCATAAAATGGAGTTAAAAGCGGACGGGTACTATCATTGTGATTTCTGTAACTATAAGGTTCCGTCACCGTTCCTGCAGGATAAGGAAATTTTAAGCCCGGAGGATTATCTGACCGTAACAGGTTTGATGTATGCTTATTCTGTGTTCCTTGCAGATGTAGATACTTATGGAATTTAATTTCCACGATCTTTTGGAAAAAATGCATGAGATCAGAAGTAAGGCAGAATATAAGGGAACATATGCTTATCGCGGAGCAGATCAGAACTGTTTATTTGTTCCGCCTGAGGTTGATCCGACCGGGGTAGGAATGACAATGTCGGCATTACGGGAACCTGAGCTGGTTACAAGTGAAAATATTGACAGTCTGAGTGGTGTATTTGACGAAGTGATCGGAGCAGTAGCGGATACGATTATGGGGG
>CABSEO010000024.1 GCA_902476665.1 uncultured Emergencia sp. | reverse complement strand
TATCAGCTTTATAGAATCTTTGGAATATATTGTTCTGGTCTTTTTCTGCAATACCGATACCATTATCTTCAATGACAATTTTTATCTGGTTCAGATCTTTACTGTCTGCAAGTAGCAGTTTCACATAAGAATCGGCAGTTTCCCTGCGATATTTGACACCATTGGTCAGCAGATTGATTAAAAGCCGCATTATCAGGGTTTCATCTGCATAGATTTCAACATCCGGTTGGATTTCTGTGATGAGTCTGACTCCCTGCTCTTCAGCCATTATGGAAAGTTCTTCCGCTACGCTTTCACAAAGGATTGAGAGATTGATATTTTCGCGTTCAATGGAAGAGGCGGTATTAATTGTCCGGGAAATCTGCAGAAGCTGCTGAATCATAGACATGGTTCTTCTGCACTGCTTCTGAATGTTTTCCAGCGATTCCTGATACTCCTCAATCTGCCTGGTTTCTTCCAGAGTGTACTCACATTCAGCTAAAATAACAGCGATGGGTGTTTTCAGTTCATGTGAAACATCAGAGGAAAACTTTTTTTCCGTCTGAAAGGCTTTTTCCAGACGGGAAATCATCTGATTCAGCGTTTCTGTCAGATAGTAAAGTTCATCTTTACTTTCCCCTTGAGGCAGACGTTTAGAAAGATCCAGCCCGTTGTTGATAGTATTCGCTGCCTGAGTAATTTCTGTAACAGGAATAAAGGCTTTTTTTGTAATTCTTGTGCCTGCAATGATGGCAAGGAGCACCATGATCGGCAGAACGACAAACATGAAGCTTTTCACCGCGTTTAAAGTACGGAGTGTACTGTCCATATTATAGATACCTCTTACCCAGATGCCCTGTCCGTTTTCATAAGAGTTGAACAGATCATAAACAAGCCAGGTGTCATTTTCATCATCTATTTCCTGATAGGTTCCGGACGATAAAGGTGTGGATGCAGGAAAACTGCTGGGTACGGAACCTTTGATCAGTTCGCCTTTTTCGCTGTAAACCAGCAGTGTAACCCCTTTGTGATAAGAATCGAAATCATTGTCAATTTCCAGAATGTTGTTGTCATATTCTACATCTTCAAAAGATGTCTGCACAGCATTCATGACAGTGTCCTTCGATACCAGATTGACCTGTCTGCTTGCTGTCAGCAGAAAAACCCCGAAGACAAGAAGAGTTATCAAAATCAGAACGATAGAATAGTACAGAGTCACTCTGGTCTTAATAGAGCTGTTTTTCATTTTCATGGAGTGTACCTTACTTTTCTTCACGAATTACATAGCCGATGCCCCGCACGGTCTGAATCAGCTTCTGATCAAAATCAGCATCAATTTTATTGCGCAGGGTTCTGATATATACATCTATAATGTTACTGCTGCCTTCATAATCGTAATTCCAGATATGATGCATGATCTTATCTCTGGAAAGAACAATCCCCTGATTGTGCATAAGATATTCCAGAATGGAGTATTCTTTTGCTGTCAGAGTAAAAGTTTTTCCTTCACGGACAGCGATTTTTTTTTCAGTATCTAAAGTCAGCGGACCGACTGTAATTGTGTTGTTTACTCTTTCTGCTCCGTTTCTTCGGATCATTACACGGATTCTGGCAGAAAGCTCTTCTAAAGAAAAAGGTTTTGTCAGATAATCGTCTGCACCGCTGTCCAGTCCTTCCACCTTGTCTTCTATACTGCTTTTTGCAGTCAGCAGCAGAACAGGAGTTTTCAGTTTCCTGGAGCGCATTTTTTTTAAAACGGAAATTCCGTCCAGCCCCGGAAGCATGATATCCAAAATCACAGCGTCATATTCTGTACCATTTAT
Organism: uncultured Emergencia sp.; assembly: GCA_902476665.1. Taxonomy (GTDB): domain Bacteria; phylum Bacillota; class Clostridia; order Peptostreptococcales; family Anaerovoracaceae; genus Senimuribacter. The sequence goes on along the minus strand of CABSEO010000024.1, from coordinate 9,877 downwards.
ATAGTCTAATGCATCACTGCCGTCGTAACAGGTGTCTACAGTGTAGCCGTCACTTTTCAGATGTTTTGCAACGGTCTGGCAGAGCCGCTTTTCGTCTTCTACAATTAAAAGCTTCATTTGTCATCTCCTCCTAAAAGTATGTTAATTTTATCATAAAACAAAAAAATGAATTTTCAATGAAATTTTTCATTTTATTTTCATTTCTATGGATTATGATAAGACCAACATCAGAGAATAATATTTAATGAATAGATGATAAGGAGGCAAGTCATGAATAAATATTTAAACAAAAAAACCGGAATCGCCGCAGCGGTGGTGGCAGTGGTAATCATAGCGGCAGTGGTGATTTCCACATCTTTTTCTACAGCACTTACTCTTGATGAAGCGAAAGAAATCGCTCAGAAGTATGTGCCCTCTACAGCTAAGTTTGTAACCAGTGAAGAAGAAAATAACAAGTTTGAGGTAATGTTCCACGATGACGAAAATGCAGAAGGCTTTGAAGTTGAGATAAATAAAGAAACCAAGCAGGTTAAAAAAGTAGAATCACAGCTGGATAATGATCTGGGCAGTGAGACTGTTGAACTGAAGGAAGCTGATGTAGAGAAAATCGTCAAGGAAAAGTTTGATGGTGTGACCAGTGTTACGGTAACACTTAATCAGGACAATGGCCTTTATGAATACGAGGCGGATTTCAAGGCTAATGATTTTTATGGAAATGCAGATGTTCACCCTGTCAGCGGAGCTGTTTTAGACAGCACAGTGAAATTTGGAACTGCTGTTACAATTCCTATGGATAATACAAACAACAGTCAGGATACAACTTCTTCCAGTGATTTACTGACAACAAAAGAAGTGGAAGACCTGGTTATCAAGGAAGCAGGCGGTGGATTTGTCAAAGACATGGATCTGGATCGTGAAAACGGAAAATACTATTATGAAGTTGAGCTGATTAAAGATAACATTGAATATGACTACTATGTTAATGCTCAGACAGGTGAGATTACATTAGAATCGGAGCATGAAAGTTATTTTGACTATGACAGCGAAACCTATACAGGAAATCAGAACAACAGCTCTTCTGGAAGTAGCAGCCAGAACAGCGGAAACAGCAGTTCTTCCTCAGGCAGCAGTCAGAATAACGGCCAGATCTCTATAGAAAAGGCGCAGAGCATTGTTCTGGCTAAAATCCCAAATGCGGATATCAAAAAACTGAAACTTGAAAAGGATGACGGTATCTGGATTTATGAGGGGGAAGCAGTAAAAGGTGATTATGAATATGAGTTTGAAATCAATGCATCCTCTGGTGTAATCATCAGCTGGGAAAAAGATAGAATGGAATGGGACGATGACTGGGATTAATCAATTACTGAGGAGTTCTACAAAAGCTGAACAGCAAATATGAAACGGCGCATAAGTCATAGATAATAAATGAAAGAGGAGCAGATTTCATAAGAAACTGCTCCTCTTTTGTATAGTTCTGTTAATTATTCCTTCCTGACTTTCTGAAAGAAAGATATCAGCAAAGTTATTCACATATGTGGATAAGCCTAAGGATAACTTTTAAATACCTAACTGTGCGATCAGTGCAGCTTTTGGCAATGCTCCCACTGTTTTACTTTTCAGTTCTCCACCTTCAAACTTGGCACAGGTCGGGATTGTCATAACGCCAAACTGCATTGCCAGTTCTTGCTCGTCGTCAATATTGATCTTGCAGACCTTGTATCTGCCGTCAGCTTCTTCTGCCAGTTCATCAATGACCGGCATAAGATTGATGCAGTGTCCGCACCATGGTGCCCAGAAATCGACAATCACCGGCACATCAGATTCTAAAACTTCCTTACGGAAGGTATCTTTTGTCAGATTGATAATCATAATTTTACCTCCTTTTCTGTTCTGCTTTTTTCTTTTTCCACCAATTCATGCAGGGTTTCTTTAATAGTATTTTCCACTTCATGAGGAATATTCGCTGTCTGGTGTCTGTCCAGAGATGCGGTGTCGACAGGTGGAAGAATTTTTACATCAATAACGGCTCCCTTGGTGATAACGCCTCGATCTTCAAATAAATGACGGGTACCGTTTATCGCCACAGGCACAATTTTCGTTTTCGCTTTTGTGGCCAGCTTGAAGCTGCCAGGTTTAAAGTGGTTCATTTCTGCAGACTGACTTCTGGTTCCTTCAGGAAAAATAACCAGATTAAATCCCTGTTTCAGATGATTTACACCTGCCTGAATAGATTTAAGTGCCTCTCTTGAATCCCCTCTTTTGATGAAAACTCCACGGATTGCAGAGATCCATTTACCGAAATAAGGAACCTTCTGCAGGGAATCTTTGGCGATAAAGCCAACCTGCCTGCCTTCCATGATGTGCAATATTACAATAATATCTGCATACCCCTGATGATTGGAAATAAACACAAAACCATCTTCCTGAGGAATATTTTCCTTTCCTTCTATGTGAATTGTAATGTCAAACAGATTTATCAGCCTGTGTATCCACTTGGCTACACCTTCTCCGATGAGTGCCTTTTCATTTTCAATATCTCCTCTTTCTCTGGCGTCACCAATAGCCTTCAGGCAGCCATTAAATACGCTGACAGAACGAAACAGCTGGTAACCCCGTGGGATATTTCTAAAAAATTTCACCAATTACCTCCTGAAAAAAATCTTCTTTTCATTAATATAACATAAAACATGTAGAAATATCTATACAAAAAGAGTATAATATGAACAAAACTAAAAATAATAGCTCAGAATATCAGGGCTGCAGAATAGGAGGAAATCATATGAAGCTTGTTAATATTGATTATATTCCGAACCAGGAATTTGATGTTTTAGGAATGGTAAAAGGAAATGTTGTGCAGTCTAAGAATATAGGAAAAGATATAGGAGCCGGCTTTAAGACGCTGGTTGGAGGCGAACTGAAAGGTTATACTGAAATGCTGCAGGAAGCCAGACAGATTGCAACCAAGAGAATGGTAGATGAGGCCGAGGCACTGGGTGCTGATGCAGTTGTCAACGTTAAATTTTCCTCTGCAGCCATTATGCAGGGGGCAGCAGAAGTTATCGTCTATGGAACCGCTGTAAAATTCAGATAATGCTACAGCAAACGAGGTAACCACATGGACCAAAAGGCAGGAAAATGGGATTACGGAAGTAGAAAAAGAATGTATGCAGAATGGATCATAATAGGCGGAGCATTGTTATGCTTCGCCTATGTTGCATACCAGGTTTCTTCCGGAAGAACATTATCTTTTGATGAAACAATTACTCATTGGGTTTATACACATCGGACACCTTTACTTAACAGTATCTGGATCCCCATCACTTATCTGGGAAACTGGCAGACCATTACACTGCTGGGGATTCTCCTTCTGTTATATAAGGGAACACGGAAAAATATCGGAATTCCTTTTACGATTATTTCTCTGAGCTCTACTGTTTTGTATAAAGTGGTAAAAACTGTGTTTCAGAGACCCAGACCGGATATTGCAGTAAGGATCATCGAACAGGGCGGCTTCTCTTTTCCAAGCGGACATTCTATGAATGGTATCGTTTGCTTCGGTATCCTTATTTATCTGATCAGACGGTATTGCAGGAATCGGAAACTGGCAGACGGCCTGACGGCTTTTCTGATTCTGCTTATTGCAGCCATCGGATTCAGCAGAGTTTATGTTGGTGTACACTATCCGACTGATATTATCGGCGGATGGAGCTTAGGCATCGCATATCTGCTGGCTGCAATCTATATTTTTGAAAAAATTAGGGGGAGAGAGAATGATTTATCAAAAAATCACTGAAACTATTGGAAAAACGCCGCTTTTAAGGCTGGCTTCAATTGAAAAAAGCTGTGGATCCTATGCTTTTCTTTATGGCAAACTGGAAGGTTTTAACCCGGCTGGGAGCATTAAAGACAGAGCTGCGCTCAGTATGATAGAAGATGCAGAAAAAAAGGGGCTTTTGAAACCGGGCGGCACGGTAATTGAGCCAACTAGCGGAAATACAGGTATCGGTCTTGCAGCTATCTGTGCAGCCAGAGGCTATCAAACGATCTTTGTTCTGCCTGAAACCATGAGCATAGAGAGAAGAAAGCTTCTTGCAGCTTATGGAGGACAGGTTATTCTGACAGAAGGTGCAAAAGGAATGCGGGGAAGTGTGGAAAAGGCAGAGGAACTGCATAGAGAAATTCCTGGCAGTATTATCGCCGGGCAGTTTGTGAATCCTGCCAACGCCAGAGCCCATCAGGAAACCACCGGACCTGAAATCTGGGAGGATCTTAATGGAAAGGTTGATATTTTTGTGGCAGGCGTAGGCACAGGCGGCACCATTACAGGCTGTGGAAAATTTTTAAAAGAAAAGAATCCGCAGATTAAGATAGTCGCTGTGGAACCAAAGAATTCACCGCTGCTTTCGCAGGGAAAGAGCGGTCCGCATAATCTGCAGGGTATCGGTGCTAATTTTGTACCTGAGATTCTGGACAGAACCGTGATAGATGAAATTATTACAGTAGAAGAGAAAGATGCTTACGCTTTTGCAAGAAAACTTGCCAGAGAAGAAGGTTATCTGGCGGGAATTACTTCAGGCGCAGCTCTTTATACAGCAGCTCTGCTTTCCGGAAAGGAAGAAAACAAAGGAAAAAATATAGTGGTCATTCTGCCTGATTCAGGAGAGCGGTATTTATCTACCGTATTATTCAGCGAATAAAGTAAAGGAGCTTGTATGGCAGTTAGTATCAGAGAATTATTGGGACTGGAAGTTATGCGGCAATTTAAGGTGGTGGCAGGAGAAAAAGGCCTGGACAAGACTGTGACTGCCACAGAAATCCTGGATTTTGAGTTTATACAGGAGGGAGAGGAATACAGACAAAACAGTTTTAATGGAAACAGTCTGGTTCTGTCCAGCTTTCTCTTTGCAAAGGATAAACCGGAGCTGATTCTGGATACTGTAAAACGTCTGATACAGCAAAACGTGCAGGCTCTTGCCTATAAACCCGTTTTTTTTAAGGAACTGCCTCAGGAAGCGCTGGATTATGCAGAAAGAATGGACTTCCCCATTCTGGAATTTGGTCGCGATGAATTCTTTGAAGACATTATTTTTTCTGTCAAGAAAACTGTTGAACAGAATGATATTCTGACTCGTTCAGAGGCTCTGATTGAAGAGATTCTGACAAGAGACTTTTCAAAGAAAGAGGCGGAAGATGCACTTGAGAAACTGAATCCTCTGCTTTGTGCCAATATTGCAGCCGTCTGCATCCGAGGCAAAAATATGACGGCCGGACAGGTGCGCAATGCTATCCATCGAGGGAAACCGGATATTAAACTGAGCAGTAAAACTTTTATTGCAAAATACAGAGATTCTTTTATTGTTCTTTTGTCTCAGGATAAAGAGGAAAGTGCCAAGCTTCTGGTATTACTGGATGATGTACTGCTTGCTTATGGGCTGATGGGAAAAGAACTGACTATGGGCTTCAGCCGTCTGATGAAAAAGGAGATTCCTTTTGACAAAGCAGTGCGGCAGGCTTTCTGGACAGAAAAGGTAGCTGAAATCGAGAAAAAAAGTGTTAAATATTATAAAGATCTGGGTATATACAAGCTAATCATTCCAGATATGCATAGAGGAAATATGAGAGAGTATATGCAGGAGTATCTGGCACCTGTTTTTGAAGATGAGGATAAGGGTGCAGAGCTTCTGCGCACCGCTGTTGAATATATCCTGGCGAATGGTGACACAATCAAGACGGCAGAGCGTTTGTTCTGCCATCGTAATACAATTCGCTACAGAATTGGTAAATTGCAGGAAAAGCTGGATCCTGACGCAAACGAAAAAGAGTTTTATCAGAATCTGGCGGCTGCAATCAAAATATATTTATTAAATCGCCAATAACAGAAAAGAGGAGGAATTATTATGAAAAAGTATGTATGTGGTGCATGTGGTTATGAGTATGATCCGGCAGTAGGAGATCCAGACAACGGAATTGAACCGGGAACTGCTTTTGAAGATCTGCCGGCAGACTGGACTTGCCCGCTCTGTGGTATGGGAAAAGACGTTTTCGAGGAAAAAGCGGAATAGCGGTTGGCTGAAAAGGGGATTGCTATGAGTGCTATGTTCAAGTTCAGTTATGGACTCTATGTGCTGACTGCCAGAGAAAATGAAAAAGATAACGGCTGTATTGTCAATACTGCTATGCAGGTAACAGATCAGCCAAAGCAGGTAAGTGTGTGTGTAAATAAAAATAATTATACCTGCGAAATGATAGAACGGACTGGAATATTTAATCTGTCTTTTCTGACACAGGAAGCTGATTTTGAAGTGTTCAGGCATTTTGGATTCTCCAGCGGCAGAGATACGGAAAAATTTAACGATTTCAATGACGCACAGAGGGCGGAAAACGGTATCTTTTATGTGACGAAGGCAGTTAATGCCATGATTTCAGTCAGTGTGAAGGAAACTGTGGATCTGGGAACACATAGAATGTTTATCGGAGAAGTGACAGAGGAAAAGGTTCTCTCTGATGTACCGTCTGTAACTTATCAGTATTATTTTGATCATATCAAGCCTAAACCTGCATCAGAACCTCAAACGAAAGGATATGTATGCAGAATTTGCGGGTATGTATATGAAGGCGAAACCTTACCGGATGATTTTATTTGTCCGCTATGTAAGCATGGAGCTGAGGATTTCGAACCTATTGGTCCGAAGCAGTAATATTGAAAATAAAAATGTAAAAAAAAAGAAAAATCCGGATAATATTTCGGATTTTTTTCTGTTCACAAAAAAAATACAAAAAAATTAGAAGAAATTACAAAGACAAAAGTAGAAACATTTTGTTACAATATTGATGTAAAAATACGTTTGGGGAAAGTTTCAACCCATAACACAAAGTCCAAAAATAAAATCCCAAAATCCAAAGTAAAATAAAATAAAAAAGAGACGATTCCCAAACGTCCTTATTTTTAATGAAAAAGTATGCAGAAATAAATCTTGCAGTTAATGCCCCGGCATCGGTCCGGGGCATTTTTCATGCAGCCCTTTCTTGGATGAATAGATGATTAAAAAAGTCAGGGCATACAGCCCTATTAAATTACGGAATACTTTTTTGTTACATTGATATACTGCATCAGTATACCAAGATTAGCATAGTAATAAGAAAATTTGTCTTTCTTTTTAACTTCAATAAGACCTGACTGAATCAGCTTTTTCATATGCTGGGAAATTGTAGCCTGCGCATAATCAAAGCTTGCAACCAAATCCTTATTGCATACAGTCTCCATTGATTTATTACATTGCATAATATGGCGGAATAGCCGAAGGCGTACAGGATGGGCCAGTGCGTCGGATACGGATGCGATCAGCTCAATATCCTTTTCCTCAAAATCATTATCTTTTCTGATTCTCATTATCTATATCCTCCCTTATGCCGATTAAACCATACATATCAATATACAATATTTTTGTCGAAATAGCAAGAAACATGACGATTTTGCACAAAGAAAAACGGTCTGTAAGGCACATAATAAACAATAAAACCGGGTGCAAAAATATTTGCATATGGACGAAAAATCGTGTAAACTATAGAAAAGGAGGTGTGATGATTGCAGGCAGAAGAATATAAAAAAATCTTAGAGGAACTGATCAGAAATATCGATATAGGTGTATATGTGGTGGATTCGGACGGAGTGGGCATTTTCTACAATGATGCTATGGCAGATATAGAGCAGATTCACATAGATGATGTGGTGGGAAAGCAGTTTTCCCAGGCATTTCCGGGAGTTAAGCTGGAGGAGAGCACCATGTATCAGGCGTTGAAAAAAAACGTGGCCATTAAAAATAAGCAGCAGTCCTACACTAATCTGTATGGAAAAGAAGTTACGACTATCAACAGCACGATGCCTGTAATTCATGAGGGAAGGACTATTGCAGCGGTTGAAATTGCTAAAGATATTACAAATATCCGGTCCATGAGCGATACAATTTTGAAGCTTCGTGAAAAAGAGATTAAACCTCATGAGGTAAAACCGAAGATCAGAAAATATACTTTTGATGATATTATCGGTAACAGTCCGGTTTTCAGGCAGGCACTGGAGCGTGCAAAAAGAGCCGCGGGAAACAACGCATCTGTCTTTATCTATGGTGAAACAGGAACCGGCAAAGAGCTTATCGCTCAAAGTATTCATTATGCCAGCGACCGTAAAAACAAGCCTTTTCTGGCACAAAACTGTGCTGCTTTGCCGGAATCACTGCTGGAAGGCATTTTGTTCGGTACTACAAAAGGTGGATTTACCGGGGCTACCGATCGTATAGGACTTTTTGAGCAGGCCAGCGGAGGAACACTTTTACTGGATGAAATAAACTCTATGCCTTATGAGCTGCAGAGCAAACTGCTTCGTGTTCTGCAGGAGGATTATATCCGAAGAGTCGGAGGAACCAAAGATATTCCTATAGATGTAAGAATTATTGCTACAGTCAATGAACCGCCGGAAAAGCTGATGGAGGAGGGAAAGCTGAGAAAAGACCTGTATTTCAGGCTTAATGTGGTAAACATTCTGATTCCGCCGCTGAGAAGTCACAAGGATGATATTCCCATTCTGACAGAAAAGCTTCTGGAAAAACACAATGAGCGTTTCGGCAAGGAGGTCTGGATGGTGTCCGATAAAGCTTTGGAGCGACTGGTGGAATATGATTATCCCGGTAATGTCAGAGAGCTTGAGAATATTATCATGCAGTCTGTAGCCATGGCAGATAAAGAACATGTGCTTTCAGAGAAGCTACTGCAGATGCCAATGCAGGTCAAGGCTATCGGCGCAGATGTGGAACAGTGGGACAGGAAAGGTCCATTGGATGAGTATCTTGCAAATCTGGAGGAAGAGATTATTCGAGAAGTCATGATCACTGAGGGCGGTAATATTTCAAGGACTGCGCAGGCTTTACATATTAAGAGACAGACTTTGCAGCATAAATTAAAAAAATATGGGATCAGAGGGTAAACGGATAGCTAGGTGCAAAAAAAATTGCATAAAAAGTGCAAAAAAAATTGCACTAAGTTCAACAGCACTGCAGAAGTAGGTAGAATTATCCAAACATTCACAAATATATTTAGTGGTTTTTCAACGATTTTAACAAGAAAAACCACTATTTTTTTGGGAAATACAACCATATAGGGTATAATGTATACAAATTAGGGTTGGCATAGAAATTGCTCTATATATAGATGCGCATGAAAATGCGGTTACTAATGTCACGGTTTATTGTTTTTATAAAAAGAAAAGGAGAGAAAAGCAAATGAAAAATGTAAAAGTAATCCTTTGGGGATTAGGCGCTATGGGCGGCGGAATCGGTAAAATGTTAGTAAAGAAACAGGGTGTTGATATCGTTGGCGCTATTGACATCGGCGAAAAAATCGGTAAGAGCCTGTATGATGTAGTGCCTGGTATCGAAAAGGGAGACAGAGAAGACGTTATTGTTGGAACTCCTGAAGAAGTAATCAAACCGGGAGCTGCAGACATCGTAGTCGTTTGCACAAACTCTTTCACTAAAGATGTATATGACAAGCTTGTTTTCGTAATGGAAAGAGGCATCAACGTAATTACTTCTGCTGAAGAAATGGCTTATCCGCAGGCTCAGGAACCTCAGCTTGCAAAACAGCTGGATGAAATCGCAAAGAAGAACGGCGTAACTGTACTGGGAACAGGTATCAACCCTGGTCTGATCATGGACCTGCTGGTAATTCTGTGGACAGGCGCTTGCGAATCTGTTGATCACATTGTTTCCAGAAGAGTAAACAGCTTATCTCCATTCGGACCTGCTGTAATGGAAGAACAGGGTATCGGTATGGAAGTTGCTGATTTTGAAGCAAGAAAAGCTGCAGGAACTATGGCAGGGCA
>CABSEO010000023.1 GCA_902476665.1 uncultured Emergencia sp. | reverse complement strand
GTCAAAGCCCTTTACACATCTGTTGAAAACCACCAGCTCGGCACTTTTCAGTTTATCGTAGACCAGCTGACGCATGTTCTGGTTGTAGGCCAGAAAAGTCTGTGCATCCGCAAAAAACATTTCCTGATAAGTAATCCATTCTTCAGGCATGTTTCGATAAATAGTGTCTAGACTCCACATACCGTTGTATTCTACAATGACACGCTCCACCTTGTGTTTCAACTGCAGCGTTCGTAAATGCTCCCGTGTCAGTTCTTCTTCGTTTTCAACAGGTTCAATAAATACATTGGTGCCAAAAAACCTGCTGCGGTGATACTCCTCTTCTCCCTCTTCACAAAGCAGCAGCAGAGTTCTTTCTCCTGCGTTGAAATCAGGGCCTTCCAGAGCATCCTGAATAAAAGTGGTTTTTCCGCTTTCCAAAAAACCTGTAAATAAGTAAACCGGTATTTCCATAACACCTCTCCTTACAGACCAAAGAGTTCTCTGATGCCGTCCTCATCAAGACCTGCACCAATTACGCAAAGCATTCCCGTTACAGCAGCACTGCCCAGTCTTACATCCGGCTCACCCGGCACATAGTCAAAATGAATCCACTGACCATCTTCACCCTCTACGATACCTTTTGCACGCAGAACCTGCCCATACATGGCAAAATTGGATAATGCGCCTAAAGCGTCCTTTATCTGCGCTGTTGTAAACTTGTGAGAGGTTTCCATACCGAAACTCTGGAAAACTTCATCGGCGTGATGATGGCCCTCGTGATCATGGTGATGGTGGTCATGACAGCCGCAGTGTTCATCATGATGATGGTGATGCTCATGTTCATCATGGTCGTGATGGTGGTGGTCATGGTCGTGATGATGGTGTTCATGATCATGGTGATGCTCATGTGCCTCTTCCTCAAGACGTGCCAACTGTTCCTTCATTGTATTCTTCTGTTCCATGGTTTCCAGAATCTGCATACCGCTAAGTTCTTCCCACGGCGTCGTAACGATCGGAGCCTCCTGATTATATTTACGGATTAGCTGAATGCAGGCATCCAGTTTTTCCTGACTCAAACCGGTTGTATGACTCAGAATCACAGAACTTGCATGTTCAATCTGGTTGTTGTAAAATTCACCGAAATTCTTCATGTACATCTTGGCTTTTTTTGCATCCACAACAGTGGTGAAGCTGTTCAGACTTAATTTTTCATCATGCAGTCTCTCCACCGCCAGAATTACATCACTGAGTTTACCGACACCTGATGGTTCAATAAGAATTCTGTCAGGTTCAAACTGTTCCAGAACCTGTTCAAGTGCACGTCCAAAATCGCCAACCAGACTGCAGCAGATACAGCCGGATGTCATCTCATTGATCTCAACACCTGCATCTTTCAGAAACCCTCCGTCAATACCGATTTCCCCAAATTCATTTTCAATCAGAACCACTTTCTCACCCTGATAGGCCTCTTCAATAAGCTTCTTAATCAGAGTTGTCTTTCCTGCTCCCAGAAATCCTGAAAAAATATCTACTTTTGTCATTCTATCATCTCTTTCCTAAAAAATCTGTTTCAGCGGCAGGATGCTTCCTCCGCAAATCTCATAAATGTTAGTATACCACAAATTGGTCAAAATGAACACCAAAGCTGCAGAAAAAAGCAATGATACTGTACAGACAGGGTAAGCAGTTGTTCAGACAGACTTAGGACACTCTACTTCATTTATAGTACTGTCTGACTCCATTCTTTACGATACCCAGCACCTGATCCCAGCCTTCAACGCATTTCCAGTCCTGAGCCAGATGATATCTGACAACACCATAAATCCAATCTTCATAATCCTTCATGGCTGCCTCAAAATCCATGCCCCTCTTTTGCAGTTCTTTCATATCACTTGGTGCAAATTCCACAGTAATTTTACATCTCTGTCGCTCACCTTCATCCGTAAAATCCATAACTGCCACATCCACCTTGTACGGAAAAGGCGGTTCAGGTATCAGTTTTATTTCTTTCATCTCTGCCTCCTGCTTTTTAAATCTGATCAATATACAATTTATCCCACTTTTGTCCGATTTAAACGTATCACTGTAAAAACGCCGAAAAAAGCATCTTTTGCTGCGACACTGCCGCAAAACTTTTTTCGGCGTTTTTCTAATTCAGCCAACACATTCTACCAGAAAAAATAATAATCTTTTATTTCTCCTCGTACAGTTCAATAATTGCATCATCTTTGATAACAAAGGCGAGCCTTGCTGTCTCTCCGGCCTGGGCTGGTCCGAAGATAAGCTGATCTGCATCTTCGATGTAATGCTCAAGGTTATCAACCTTATAAGCTACATGAGGATGGTGATGCAGAATCTCCGGAAAAGGCGTACCTTCCTCAAACTTCAGATATTCAATCACAAAATCATAATCCGCAGGATTGCTCATCCAGAGTTTCATTTCTTCATTATATACCATCCCCGGCTTTTTGTTGGTTACAGGGATACCGATATGCATATAAGTTGCAGCCATAAGAGGTTCCTCCTTTACGTCACACTTTTAAAGCTTTCGTCCCGATCATGATTGCACAATCGTCAGCTTCCGCTTCTTCAAACCGATTTCTCGTTTTTTATAGTTTCATATACTTCATAGGCCTGCTTTGGGGTGTAGCCCTCATGCACCACCTTTGCAATAGCACAGGTCATGCCCACAGGACAGTCTGACTGGAAAATATTTCTTCCCATGTCCACACCGTGAGCACCTTCCGAAATAGCCCGATAAGCCATTTCCAGAGCATCCAGTTCAGGAAGCTTTTTACCGCCTGCAATAACAATTGGTACTGGACACGCAGCTGCCACCTTCTCAAACCCATCGCAGTAGTAGCTCTTTACAATATTGGCCCCATTTTCAGCAAGGACACGAGTGGCAAGCAGAAAAAACTGTTCAGTACGCGCCATCTCTTTGCCTACTGCAACCACACCCAGCGTAGGAATGCCGTAACGTGCGCCGGCATCGGCAGTACGAGCAAGAAGCTCCAGAGATCTGGATTCTCCTTCGGAACCGATAAATGTCTGCACCGCCATACAGTCTGCATTCATACGAATGGCATTTTCAATGTCACAGGCAAAGCCTCCTCCGTTTGACATGTCATCGTAAAGCACTGTGGAATCATAAGTGACACGTACGCAGTTTGCTGCCTTTGATGCAGGCGGAATACAAGAGCGGAAAACTCCCCTTGTTCCCATCAGCACATCTACGTAAGGGGCCAGCGGAGGAATCACCAGATCGACTCGTTCAAGTCCTGAAGTCGGCCCCATGATATAGCCATGGTCGAAAGCCAGCATAACAGTATTGCCGCTTTCCGGATTAAACATTCTGGAAAGACGGCTTTTCATTCCCCAGTCACAGTGGTCGTTTCCTTTTACATAGAAACCGTCATGAACGGCAGGCGTGTCCAGATGATAGTCATGAGCCGCTTTATTACCGATATTGTCTGCCATGTTACCTGTTCCTCCCCCATTATTTTTTCATTGCAGGTGTATTACAAGGCGCATTCCACAGACGAAGCAGTTCATCGTCCATCCTTGCCATAAACATCTGGAAACCTGCCTGTTCCTGTACGGTCAGAAGTTCACCCACATAATTTGCAACAATTTCCACATTCTTTTCTTTCAGAATCTCAACACACTTTCTGTAAATAATATAAAGTTCCATCAGTGTCGTTGCACCGGATCCGTTTAAGATCAGCATAATCTTTTCGCCTTCTTTAATGGACAGGTCATTCAGAAGACCGTTTACCATAATCTCTGCAGTTTCATCTGCAGATTTCATTGGCTGGCGGCCGCCGCCTCCTTCACCATGCTGACCCATTCCGATTTCCATTTCGTCATCAGAAAGTTCTGCCAGAGCGCTTCCTGTTGCAGGGTGTGTGGCACCTCTTGCTGCAACTGCCAGAGTCGCCATATTATCTGCGAATCTCTGTGCAATCTCTGCAACTTCTTCCAGGGTCTTTCCCTCTGCGGCAGCAGCTCCTGCAATCTTGTAAGTAGGAATACATCCCACAAGGCCTCTTCTGTCATCTGCATTTTCTCTTGGCGCATTTGCAATATCTTCCTGTGTCACTACCTTAATGCACTTGATGTCCGGTTCTTTTTTCCGCTGCTTCATGGTCAGATTACCTGTCAGCATGTCTCCCGCGTGATTCAGCACAATATATAAAACACCGTGACCTTTGTCTGCCATTTTGATGGCATCAACACATGCCGCAGGTCCCGGAGCCGCAAACACATCACCTACAACAGATACGTCAACCATTCCTTCGCCTACAAATCCACTGATGGCAGGCTCATGTCCGGATCCTCCCTGTGTTACAATCGTAACACGATCAGCTGTATCTAAAGCCTTGTTTACCACAGTATTGTTAGGCTCCAGACGAACCAGATCTGCATTGGCAAGTGCAAATCCTTCTAACAGTTCAGGAGTCAGGTTAGCAGGATCATTGATAAATTTCTTCATTTTCATAGTAAATCTCTCCTTCCCGGCTTTCTGCCGCTTTAGTGAAATGGTTTTGCCAGACCTTCAAAGAACAGGGATGTGCTGACAGCTCCCGCATCAGGCGTTCCGATCGTCTGTTCTTTATAGCTTTTGGCTCTTCCGAATTTAGAAACAAATTTTTCACTTTCTCTGGCACCGTCTTTCGCGGCCTCTTCTGCCGCGAAAAGAATTTCTGCAACATCGTCTGCAGCTTCCCTTGCGGCTTCTACTGCGGGAATCAAAGCATCCATCATCGTTTTATCTCCCACCTTGGCCGTAGTGATATCCTCCATTTCCGAAAGACACGCGTCCAACATTTCCTTCAAAAGTTCACCGTCAATTTCTGCTTCATCCGAAAGTTCAATACCAAGCCCGCCAATCATGGTTCCGTAAAGAGGACCTGCACTGCCTCCGTTTACACCCATAATCGCCACGCCTAAATCCTCAAAGAATTCACCAAAGCTTTCATCTTCCCAGTTTTCCGTCTTTTCTTTTAACAGGTTGCCGATCTTTCTAACTGTAATACCGTGATCACCGTCACCAAACTTTGAATCGATCTCACTGAGATAATCACTGTTGTCAATGAGGGAATCAGCAGCGGATACCAGCATTTCACACAATAGCGGTTTATTAATATTCATAGGTAATGTCACCTCGTTTCAAAAGTGGTTGTTACGGTTACCATACCATTGGTCCCGTCTAAGGTCAACGATTTTGCATATAAAAAAACGCCCGCAGGCGTTTTCGTCAGAATATTGTTACATATGTAACCAAAATTCATCAAATGATATTCTTCAGAGTCTTTTTTGGAGCTACGATGTGAGTCAGAATTCCAGTTTTCAAGGCACCTTCCAGAGCTCTGGCACCCACATTTGCCCCGCAGATTCCTACCACAAACCGTCGTTTGCTTAAAATCTCAAGGGGAATCTGCATAGTCAGATCCAGATCAGGTTTAATAATATGGCCGTTGATATCGTAGTAATAGCACAGTAGCTTTCCAACAGCTTTCTGTTCTGTCAGACGGCTGCCATAACTGGCAGCCGTGGCAAAATCCGGCACAGACGGATAGTTTCCGATACCCACAAACGCCACTTTGACAGATTTCCATCCTCTTTCTATCGCCTTGTAGCTTTTTTCTTCCCTGAGAGCCCGGGCATCCTCCACGCTATCTACAAAAGCAGGGGCAGACCAGTATTTGGGTATGCCTCCTGTTCTTTCCGCAAAAACACTGATAAGCTCTCCGGGATGGTAATCTCTGTTGAAAACGCCGCTGTTTCCCACAAGAGGATACACAACAGTCTGCTGAGAAAGAGGCGGTCTTTTCTTCATCTGCCTGCAGATAACTCCCATCATAGACCCCCAGCCAATGCCTACTGCACTGGAGGAAAGCTGTGAAAGTCCGTCAATTACTGCCTCCGCAATATCTCGATTGGCATCTGCCTCATTAAGCCGTGTTTCTACAGCGCAGCCGCCGCGGATTCCGAAACGTTCATATAATGCGTCAAGAATAAGTTTTTCCTCTTCAACCGGACTCTTTATCTCAATTCTGACAATGCCATATTCTTTTGCCTCAGCCAGATAACGACTGACCAGAGGACGTGAAATGCCCATAACTGCGGCAATCTCATTCTGATTACGGTTCTCTTCGTAATACATTTTGGCAATAGATACCAGCTTCTCTATCTTTTCGCTGCGTAACGACATGGCTTCTCCAATCCTGTTTCATCTCTTTTACATTTTCCACCAAGCAAGTCTGTGGTTCTTAATTTATTGTACCACGAGGTCTCGGGGCAGGCAATGAAAAACAAAACAGCCAGGAATTTGGTTCATGCAATTGTTTATCTCTTCAGGTCGTTTTGGGCAGGGCCGTCAATCACCTTTCCATCCTCTGTAAAACGAGAACCGTGACACCCGCAGTCCCAGGTCTTTTCAGCCTTGTTCCATCTGAGAGCGCAGCCCAGATGAGTACATCTGGGTGCAGTCGGCCTGAGCATATTGACAGCAGATTCAAAACCATTGATAAAAAGCTGTTTCCTTAAAAGGGTTCTACGAGGCTTAAATATGCCGGAAAGTTCTTTATCAAGCTCTCCCGTCAAAGAAAGTGCTGCTGTCATAGCGCCGGTCATCCCCCATTTCTGAAAACCTGTAGCAGTCAGAAGGCCGTCTTTTCCTTTAGCATATTCTCCGATATATGGCAGTCCATCCAAAGTCATACAGTCCTGTGCCGCCCAGGCGGCTGCCTCACGATAATCGGGAAGAAAGGATGAAGCCTGTTTCCTTAAGGATTCGTAGGACGGATTCTTTTTCCCTGTCCGCCCTCCTCCACCACCCAGCAGCAGATAATTCCCATAGCTGCGAAAAGACAGGTTCAGCGGATTGTCATCTTCAACCCCACATCCATTATACATGCTTCCCAGCTGCAGAGTCTCTCCCTTTTCGGCTTCCAGCGCCAGAACATAGGAACGCTGCTGATACATTTTCAGGAAATACATGCCGAACCGGTCAATGTATGGAAAATGGGTTGCAACAATAACCCTGTCCGCGTTGATGTGAAACATCTTGCCCTCAGAGTCTCTAATGGACACCTGATAACCGTATCGCTCTTTTCTGATATCTCCCGCAAAACTGTTTTCATAAACATCCTGACCTTCTGCAATCTTCGCCGCAAACCTGAGCGGGTGAAACTGAGCCTGACCGGAAGCTTTCAACGCACATCGGGCAGCAAGAGGAATACCTACATGTTCCGTATATTCCACTCGTCCCCCGATTTTTTCAATGACCGACGCTTCCTCCAACAGATCAGCCTGATGATGCATCGTATAGATGTAGTGATCTTTTTCCTGAAAACTGCAATCAATACTCTGCGCCATTTGCCGATATCTGCTGACTGCATCTGTATTTGCCTGCAGATAAGTCTTTGCAGTTTCCATTCCGAAGTTTTTTGCCAGTTTACTGTAAATTAAAGGATGATAAGCAGTAATTTTGGCAGTGGTATTTCTCGTTACACCACTGGTAATACTGTCCTTTTCCACTATTGCATACTTGGCGCCCCTGTCTTTCAGAAAATATCCGCAAAGCAGTCCCGTCATACCACCGCCAATGATCAGAACATCCACTTTCATATCCCGTTTAACCGCAGAAAATTGTGGCATGATTACATCCCTAGTCCAAATTGATTCCATACTTCCTCCCGCTTTTTCTCTTTAGTCTTTCCAGGAGAAGCAAATTCTATCAGCAGTATTCAGTTTTTATTCAGAGATTATACACTTTAAAGCAGGGTCCAAGAATCCGATACTAAAAAGTATCATATTCTTTCAGTTTCCGATACATCGTTGCGCGACTTATGCCAATGGCCTGGGCAGCCATTTCTTTTCCCTCCGGTGTATTTCCGTAGTAAGAAACTGCAGCTAAAATGGTTTCCCGTTCTAATTCTTTTAAAGTGATCGGGACAAACTTTTTACCTCTTTTCTGAATCCTGCCTTTCATGTCTTCCATCTGAATGCTTTTACCTTTACAGCGATTTGCTGCATATTCTATAGCATTCTGCAGTTCTCTTACATTCCCGGGCCAGTCATAGGATTCCATTAACACCATCACATCTTCCTCAAACCCTGTGATCCAGGGTTTCTCCAGCATAGTTTTATACATATCCAGAAAGTGCTCAGCAATGATTCTGATATCCTCTCTTCGCTCCCTCAGTGGTGGAATTCTCAGAGGAATTACGCTGAGACGATAATATAAATCTTCCCGAAACTCTCCGGTTTCTATCATTTCGCTCAAATCACGATTGGTTGCCGCAATAATTCGAACATCAAGTTTTACAGGCTTTCCGGAGCCAATTCTCTGTATTTTCTTTTCTTGCAATGCTCTCAGTAATTTAGGTTGCAGATGAATAGGAAGCTCCCCTATTTCGTCAAGAAATAGGGTTCCTCCATTGGCTAATTCAAATTTTCCTGCACGTCCACCCTTTATTGCTCCCGTAAAGGCACCTTCAACGTAGCCAAACAATTCACTTTCCAATAAATTGTCAGGGATCGCAGCACAATTGACCGCAACAAAAGGGCCTTCTGCACATCGGCTCGCGGAATGAATAGCAAGAGCAAAAACTTCTTTTCCCGTACCGCTCTCTCCCTGTATCAAAATATTAGAATAACTCTGTGCAAAAATCCTGGCATCCTCTTTCACCTGCGAAAGAGAACTGCTATTTCCAATAATCTGATCGAAGCTCCCGTTTTTAGCCGGAGCCAGTGCCTGATTGGCTTTTGAAAGTATCTCCAGTCTCTCTTCTTCCAGCTCCAGCTGATTAATCATCAAATCTATAATACTTTTAAGAAATTCCACCATGGTGTCTGTCTCAGAGATGAGCTTGTCTTTCTGACGCTTTTCTCCGGAATAAATGCCGATGCCCCCAATAATTGCACCCTGCCTTGCAATAGGATAAGCAATGATGGTTTCAGTTTCACAGAAATCCCTTTTCCTGCACTTCCTGCATCCAGGACTTTCTTCTTTGGCATTATTATAAATCAATACTTTTTCCTGCCGCATGGCAGTTACAATGACGGAATCACTTCTGAGATAATCTCCTTCCTCGCTGATGCTCTTCTCACAGGACCAGTCGCCCACCATCTGAAGATGAGTATCACAGATGGTCACTTCCATCTCAACCACCATAGATATCAGCCGAGCCATTTTATTCACATATGATTTGATATCAGCGAGTTCTGCCATGTTACCTCACTCCTGTCTTTGCATATTCAATAATATCTTCAGCACTCATTCCTTCAAGCCCAAGATTCTTTAAATTCCTCGCATAATCACAATTGGACAGATCTTCTCCTAGAATCTCTTCACAAAGAGCTGTTACAAACTTCATCTTGTGTACAGGCATTCCCAGAAGTTCCCCAATTGCAGTGAACGGAACCATACCTGTCGGAATATCCTCAAAGATATATCTTGTTCTTGCAGTATCAGCAGCATAAATATCCCGATAAGCCTCCACATTCTTTAGAAGTTCCGAGACATTTTTCCCCTCCGCATTATATTCAATCTTATATTCCATATATATATCAAAAAGGTCTTTCCCCAATACCAGCCCCAGTTTTTCTCCGATATGTATCCGTTCCTGATCCAGTCCTTCAATATAATTTCCTACAGTTTCTCCAATTCCATCTAGATAATAACGAAACTTCTGCCCTGATTCTGCCCAGCTGACATTCATGATAGTCGGCAATGGATGCACCATAGCATTTGTACTGTCAAAACTTGTTTCCAAAACACTGTCACATTCTTCCAGTTCCACAATAACTGGCCTAATTATATCATACAGTTTCTTTTTCTCGCAAGCCGGAAAAGCTGAAACCAGAAGCCTGTCCTTTTTCCCTCCGATATGTACTTTACCATTCTCCACAAGTCTGGCAGCAAAGAGAAGGGTATTACTTTCCCCAATAATAACATTCTTTGAACACCCTGCATCTTCCAGTGCCTTCTTAAAGGCGAACGCACCGAATACGGAAGACGGGCTCAAAAAAACAATCTGCCCTTCTCTGATATGCTCTGCCATCTCTTTCGCAATTTTATTGTGATAGATTGCAGGATTTACCACCATAATCAGATCCGCATCTGTCATCACCTTTCCCATATCTGTGCTGGCAAGTGCAATATATCCCTTTCCTGTAACGGCACCCTCTAATTCGATATAACCCTGTTTCTGTACTGCATCCACAGGATCAGCAAAATAATCAAAAAGACGTACCTCGTACTGTTTATTCATGGCAAAATATGCTGCCAGCGCCTGGCCACCATTTCCTGCTCCTATCACTGCAATTTTCTTAGTCATAATATTTCCTCCTCTTCTTCCTGTATACGTTTAAAACGGACCATAATTTGTAATGGTTGCAATCGTAAGTATCACAAATACCCATAAAGTCCATGCAACCACAACCTTGACAGCAAACTTGAACCATTTTCCGAAAGGAATTTTGGCAAGTCCCAGAGATGCCATCAGCACCGAATGTGTTGGCGTAATCATATTCCAAAAACCGTCTCCGCATTGATACGCCAGAACTGCAGTCTGCCTTGTCACACCGATCAGATCACTTAGTGGTGACAGGATTGGCATCACAACCACAGCCTGTCCGGTAGATGACGGGATGAAAAAGTTAATAATGCCCTGCGAAATATACATGCCCCATGCGGCAAAGACACTGCTCAGCTGTGATAAAGGCAGTGATAGGTAATACACCAGTGTATCCATAATCATTCCGTCTTCCATGATTACCAGGATGGCTCTTGCAAACCCTACGAACAGTGCTGCTGTCGTCATTTCACAAGCACCGTCAATAAAATCTCTGGCAATCTGATTCAGATTGCCTTTTCTGTAAATCAGGCCAATTAAAATTCCCATTCCAAAGAACAGTGCCGTAATCTCATTGAAATACCAGCCGTGACTGACTACACCATAAATCAGAGTTCCAATGGTAACCATCAGAATCACAAGAATCACGCCATCTGTTCTGGTCAGGTTCCTCTCCTTCTCCACATTAAACTCTTCAAGAAGTTTTGAGTTATCAATCCCCAGACGTTTATATTTTTTGCCATGCAGATATGTAAACGTTATAGCTATGAGCAGTGCACCCAGCATCAGAATCACTCTTAGTCCAATGCCACTGAACATTGGCAGATCCGCAATCCCCTGAGCAATTGCCGTGTTAAAAGGATTTAACGGACCGGCCGAATACCCACAGTACAAACCCATAACAACCATAGATACGCCGACGATAGGATCGTAACCCATTTTCAGAGACACGGTTACCAGGATAACCACAAAGGGCAATGATTCCTCGGCCATTCCAAAGGTTGCACCGCAAACAGCAAAGGCCGTCATAATAAGAGTTATCATAATAAGCTCTTTTCCCTGCAGCTTCACCACCAGCCTGCCAAGACCTGCAGATATAGCTCCGGTTTTGGCAACAATTCCAAAAGCTCCACCGATGACAAAAACTAGAGCAATAATGTCACTGGCTTTAACCAATCCCCGAAACACTGAAGAAAACAGCTCCACTACAGAGGTCGGATTGGATTCCACAACCTTATAGGTTCCACTCTGCACAAGTTCCCTGCCGGTTTCTTCATCAATTACTCTGTCAAACTGACCTGCAGGCATGATATAAGTCAGTCCTGCAACTATAACGATAATGATTAAGAGTAGAAGCGAAGTTTCCGGAAAAGCCAGCTTAAACTTCTTTTTTTCATTTAGAGTTTCCATAATGTTCTCCTTTCTTTCTATGTGAAAGAGTATCGCAATATCTATGCCAAATATAGAACGTCTGAATTTCAACGATTTGGCTCTCTATCTTCTTTATATAATCTCAAATCGAGATAATTCTTCT
>CABSEO010000022.1 GCA_902476665.1 uncultured Emergencia sp. | reverse complement strand
CGAAACCTGTAAATTTGTACAGGGAACTTATGGAATTCCTTCTATTACAGGTTTATACTGGGAAAACCCGGGCGTAGAGATGTATAAAGCTGATTGCTATATTATGGAAGTAGGCAAATCAGCAGCCACTATTAGAAAAGCCGTTCCGCTGATTACCGGTTTTGTGAACAAGCTCATTGCCGGAGAAAAACTGGGAACACCAAAGCAGGAACACTATTATCCAAAGGGACAGCGTGTAAATGTATTCCATGAGGAGAATGGCGCAAAGAGAGCTGTAGATATGCTGGTTAAAAAGCTGAATAATCAGCCTTATGATACAGAACTTGAAATTTCTGTATATGAAAAAGTAGAGCCATCTGCTCCGCTGAAGGATTTAAAGCATGCTAAGATTGCGCTGTGCACCACAGGCGGTATCGTGCCGATGGGAAATCCGGATCATATGTATGCGGCTACCGCTAAGTTCTGGAAGAAGTATAGCCTTGAGGGACTGGATGAACTGCCTAAGGGCCAGTTTGAATCAGTACATGCAGGATACGATCCCGTATATGCAAATGAAGACCCTAACAGAGTCGCTCCTTATAGGATGCTGAAGACTTTGGAAAAGGAAGGTGTAATTGGAGAGGTATATCCATATCTGTTGACAACAACCGGTAACTCTACAGCTGTGGCTGATGCGACAGTATTTGGTCAGGAAATGGCAAAGGACCTGCTTGCTGCAGGTGTTGACGGTGTCATCCTGACGAGTACCTGAGGAACCTGTACACGTTGCGGTGCAACAATAGTTAAACAAATTGAAAAAGCAGGAATCCCTGCCGCTCACATCTGTACAGTGACTCCGATTTCAAAGACTGTAGGTGCAGCCAGAATTTCGGGTGCTCAGGCAATTCCTTATCCGACAGGAAACCCACAATTACCTCCTGAGAAGGAAGAAAAAAGACAGAGAGAAATTGTTATGAATGCTTTAGAGCTGTTACTGAAATAAAGATTTGAGTAAAAAACGGGAAAAGGGAGCCTTCCGGCTCCCTCATACCGTGATAGCATGGGATTTTAGATAATGATCTGGGGGTAGATGGGCGCTGGTGCGCCCTCCGGTCTTCAAAACCGGCGCGAGGGGTTAGAAGCCTCTTGGGTGGGTTCGATTCCCACATACTCCCGCCAATAAAAAAAGGAGAATGCTATGCACAGTGAATTACTTCGGAAACTGCCAAAGGTAGATGAGATCCTTAAGAATAAAAGGATTGAAGAGGCATCTGCTTATTTGCCTCACGAACAGGTAGTAAATGAAATCAGAGCTGTGATAGATCAAAAGAGAAAGGCACTTTTTCACAGTGAAACACTGCTGGAGGAGGCCTTTATTTCTTTTGACGCTGTTTCAGCAGAGGTGATAGAACGGCTTAACAAAGTTAAAATGAGCAGCCTGCGTAAGGTTATTAACGGTACCGGCGTGGTACTGCATACCAATCTGGGAAGAGCAAGACTGAGTGAAAAGGCGGTAAACGCTGTGATAGAAGCTGCATCAGGCTACTCAACTTTGGAATATGATCCTGAAAAAGGACAAAGAGGTTCCAGACACAGTCATACAGAGCAGTTAATAAAAGCAATTACCGGAGCAGAAGCAGCCATGGTTGTCAACAATAATGCGGCTGCAACAATGTTATGCCTTTCGGCTCTGGGAAAAGGCAGAAAAGTTTTAATATCCCGGGGTGAGCTGGTCGAAATCGGAGGCTCTTTCAGAGTACCGGAAATTATGGAGCAGAGCGGTGCAATTCTGAAGGAAGTAGGAACCACCAATAAAACAAGAGTGTCCGACTATGAAAATGCTATTGATGAGGAAGTGGGGCTATTATTAAAGGTTCATACCAGTAACTATAAAATAATCGGATTTACTGAAGAGGCTGCACTGGAAGAGCTGTCACACATTGCAAAGGCCCACGAACTGCCGCTGGTATATGACCTGGGCAGTGGTCTTATGGTAAATCTGGAGCGATATGGAATTGATGAGCCCACCATAAAAGGCAGTCTGAAAGCAGGTGCGGATGTGGTTTTATTCAGTGGAGATAAACTTCTGGGCGGACCTCAGGGAGGAATTATCATTGGAAAGAAAAAGTATATCGATCTGATGAAAAAACATCCTCTTGCCAGAGTTATGCGTATTGATAAAATGACTGCAGCCGCCATGGAGGCTGTATTTAGAACTTATTATGATGAGGGAAAAGCAAAACTTGAAATACCTGCATTGGCCATGCTCACTAAGCCCAGAGAGATACTTTATGAAGAAGCACAGCGTCTGAAAGACACTATAGATGATTTGCAGCTGGGATTTATTACAGAAATTGAAGAAACCGAAGGTGTAGTAGGCGGCGGCAGTGCACCTGGAAGTATACTTCCGGGGTATGGAGTCGGTCTCAAACATGAACTGTTTTCTGCATCTCATTTAGAGGAAGCTTTGCGCCAGGGGATGCTTCCCATAGTGGTAAAGACACGAAAAGAGCATCTGATTATTGATGTGCGTACTGTAGAAGTGCAGGAACATGAACTTATTGCAGATAAGCTGGCTCTTATTGTGGGAGAGAGTAGAAAATGAAAAATATTATTGCAGGAACAGCCGGCCATGTAGACCATGGGAAGACCTGTTTAATAAAAGCATTAACAGGAATCGATACAGACAGATTAAAAGAAGAAAAGAAGAGAGGCATTACCATTGAAAACGGTTTTGCCGACATGTGCTTTGGGGACTATGACATCAGTATTATCGATGTTCCGGGCCATGAAAAGTTTATTAAAAATATGCTGGCGGGAATCGGTGGAATTGATATGGTTCTTCTGGTTATCGGTCTGGATGAGGGCGTTATGCCGCAGACAGTAGAGCATCTACAGATATTAACCATGCTTGACATACGGAAAGGAGTCATCGTTTTTACTAAAAGTGATCTGGTAGAAGATGAGGAATGGCGTGAACTGGTAAAGGAAGACGTCGCAGATTTAGTAAAGGGAACATTTCTGGAAAATGCACCCATGATTGAAGTTTCCGCTTACACGGGTAAGAATATTGAAGAGCTTAAAAAATTGATCGTATCGCAGATAGACGATGAAATGTTAAAAAATTGCGATCAGGCACTTTTTAGGCTTCCGGTGGATCGTGTATTTACCATTGACGGCTTTGGCACTGTTGTAACGGGTACATTATTGGAGGGAACAGTTGCTGCAGGAGAGGAAATTATGATCTATCCTCAGAAAAAAAAGGTGAAAGTGCGCAATCTGCAAGTTCACAATCATTCCGTGACACAGGCTTTAGCTGGTCAGAGGACGGCAATAAATCTTTCTGGCATTAAGAAGGAAGAACTTTACCGGGGTCAGGTTCTTGCTCGTCAGGATTCGTTAAAAACATCCATGATGGTTGATTTGCGTCTTGAACTTTTTGACGATATTGACAAAGAGGTAAAAAATGGCAGTCGTGTTCATTTCTATTGCGGCTCAGCTCAGGTAATCGGAAAAACCGTTCTTCTGGATAGAGATGTACTGCTGCCGGGAGAAAGCTGTTATGCACAGCTTCGGCTTGAAGAGGAGACTGCTGTGAAACGGGGAGATCGATTCATTATCAGATTTTATTCGCCGGTTTTTACAATTGGAGGAGGCAAAGTTCTGGATGGATTCCCTAAAAAGCATAAACGCTTTTCAGAAGAAATTCTTGAAAAAATGAGAGTCAGAGATCTTGGATCTGATAAGGAATTGTTGGTTCTTGAGATAAAGGAAAGACCGTATCGTTTTATAGAAGTCGCAGAACTGGCCTCTGAGCTGAGGATTTCTTCAGAGAAATGTTCAAGACTGCTGAGTGAACTGGAAAATGAAGGTGCAATTGTTTATGTGAAGGGTATGGGATGGCTGCACAGGCAACATGCTGATAACGCCTTTGATGAGGCAAAACAGATTCTTAAAACTTATCATAGCGAAAATGCCTTATCCCCAGGAATGAACAAAGAAGAATTTAAGTCCAAGCTGATGCAGAAGCTGAGAATTTTCGATGGAAAGGCGGCAGACTGTATTCTGACGCTGATGGAACAGATGAGCATTACAAAGAGCCGTGAAAAAAGTATTGCACTTTCAGATTTTGAAATTCAGTATTCTCCAGAGATGTTGGAACTCCGACAGAGAATCAGCAGCTTCTATGAGGAAAGAGGATATGAAATGCCTTTACTGGAGGAGGTGCTTCAAAGAGAAAAGGACAAAGCAAATACTCGTCATATTATTGATGCTCTGGCAGCAGAGGGCAGTCTCATTCGACTGGACTATCAGTATTATATTGACAGGAAGGCGTTTGAGAAAGCTTTAGCCGAAGCTCGGGAAACTGCAGCAAAAGAGGGAGGATTCACCCTTGCTCAATTTCGAGATATTATTGGGACCTCTCGGAAGTTTGCTTTAGCCATCTTAGATTATTTGGATAAAGTGAAAATTACAAAAAAAGTAGAGGATGTAAGAGTTTTTTTGTAGAGGTGGATTATGGAATTTAAGCAGATTGAAGCTTTTGTCAATGTTATTAAGTATAAAAGTTTTTCTAAGGCAGCTGATGCGTCTTTTCTGACTCAGCCGACGATCAGTACACATATCAGTACACTGGAAAAAGAACTGGGTGTTACACTGATTGACAGAATGGGAAAGGAGTCCAGACCGACAAAACAGGGCAGGGCCTTTTATAAATATGCCCTAGATCTGATCAATACAAGAGAGAAAGCGGTTCTGGCTATGGGAGAAGTCAGAGGAAGTATTTCGGGTGTCATTGAACTTCAGGCATCCAGTGTACCCGGTCAGTATATGCTGCCTGCTTTGATGAGTGGTTTTAAAGAGCAGTATCCGGGCGCCCGGTTTTATCTGGAGCAGTCGGACAGTGAGCAGGTCTGGAATAATGTGCTGGATGGAAAGGGTGAGCTTGGCTTTACAGGAGAATACAAAAATAACAGTCTGGGTTACGAATTCTTGTGCAGGGATACGTCAGTCCTCATTACACCAAAGACTGAAAAATTCCTGGAGCTTTACAAGAAATCTCAATACATTTCCATTGAAGACTTCTGCAATGAAAATTTTATCTGGAGAGAAGAAGGCTCTGCGACAAGAAATACCATTGAAGAGAAGATTTATAAACTGAAAGGGAGCAAATTGAATATTGCGGCCACTATGAACAGTCTTGAAGCCATTAAGCAGTGTGTTTCAAACGGATTAGGAGTTTCGATTTTATCAGGACTTGGAACTGTAACGGAACAGAATGTCGATTACCTGACATTTAAGCTTTCTGATTTTCATTTAGATCGGGAGTTTTATCTGGTTTATAACAGAGGCATTACCATGTCGCCACTGGCGTCCAAATTTAAAGAATTTACTCTGGAGTATTTTGCAGGTAGGAGCGGAGAATCATGCTGAATATAGGAAGCCTGATGCTGGACGGACTTGATTATGTTATGATCGTAGATACTAATTATAATATAGTATATAACAGCCGATATGACAAAAATATCAATCATAGTTCCGGCAGATGTACGGCCTTTGACATGCAGCAGAGATATTACTTTGACGTGTTTCCAAAGCTGACTAGAGAAGAAAGTAATGTCGTCAAGTGTATGGAGACTCAGGAGGTTATTGCTAATAAACGACAGTCTTACTGCGATTATCTGGGACGGCACTATCTGACTAATAACGTGGCTTTGCCTCTTCGAAGCAAGGGCAGACTTGTAGCTGTGGTAGAGCTGGTTATGGATATTGGAGTCAATGATGACGGCGAAAAATTACAGCCTGCGGATAAGAAGTTTGAGGACTTCGTAATGAAACTGAAGAAGGAAGCTTCGCTGATCACCTTTGACACCATTCTTACTGTAAATGAACAGATGAAAAGCAGTATTGAAAAGGCGAAAATTCTGACAGAAATTCCCGGGCCTGTATTGATCTATGGAGAAACAGGTACAGGGAAAGAATTGTTTGCACAGGCTATGATAACATATAGCCGTGTTCCGCGGGAAAAGGTAATTATTCAGAATTGTGCTGCAGTACCGGAGAATTTGATCGAGGTAATCCTGTTTGGAACCGAGAAAGGTGCGTATACCGGTGCGGAAACCAAAAAAGGGCTTTTTGAGGAGGCAGACGGCGGCATTTTGTTTCTGGATGAGATCAATTCTATTCCGTATCGGGTCCAGTCCAAGCTGCTTCGTGTGATACAGGAAGGAACGTTTCGTCCTCTGGGAGCGGAAAAAGATCGGTATGTGGATGTAAAAGTTATCGGTGCGATGAATATAGAGCCTATTGAGGCCATTGAAAAGGGCATTTTTCGAAGCGATTTATTTTATCGGTTTTCTGGAGGATTGATTACGTTACTTCCGCTGCGTGAGCGTCCTGAGGATATTAACTTGTATATTTCGTATTATATTGATTATTATAATAGAGCGTATAATAAGCAGATTAAGGGGATTTCACCTAAACTTAGAGGGATTTTTCTGAGATATTCCTGGGAAGGAAATGTAAGAGAACTGAAAAATACGATAGAATCTATGATAATTTCAGCAGAAGAGGATATTCTGACCGAGAAACACCTGCCCAAATATATTCTTGACATTCTTGAGCAAAAGGATCATGAGGCAGAGGTGAACAGACTTCTGGAAGGTGTGACAGATGAAGCACAGGATACCATCGCCTATCGTAATATCATGGAAACTGTAGAGCGTAAACTTATTGAAGAGGCTATGGAACGCGCTGAGGGCAATAAAACAAAAGCAGGTGAAATTCTTGGAATTCCAAGAAAGACACTGCAGTACAGAATTGAAAAACTGAAACTAGAAGAATAAATTACAGATAGAAATTTAAGCAGACGGAGTTCCGTCTGCTATTTATTTATTGAACAAGTTTTGTTTTACAGTTCGGTGCAAACTAATTCCCGACGAAAATTCGGCTATATGTCAGTTTCTTGTCGGCGAGTATTGAGCACATTCTGCCTGATTTTGGCGAAATTTTTTGAATAAAAAATTAAAATGTTGAAATTTCAATGGTTTTTCGAACAAAGACCAAGTGGCATGATTGTTGCGGTATATATTGGAGTAATTTATCCGAACACTTAGCCAGAAGTCGGATACAGTGAGATAATTTAGCCGCATGGTGTATGCGGCAAGAAAGGAAGGAACTATTATGGAATATGGTATTTTATCATTAGCACCTGCGTTTATTGCGCTAGTACTGGCGTTTATCACAAGAGACGCCTTACTTTCCATTCTGATCGGTGTTATTGTCGGAATCATTATCACAGGACAGAATGTGGTAACCGGTTTTACAGGACTGATTCAGGATGCTCTGGGCAATGCTGATTTTATCTGGGTACTGGGTATCGAAGTGTTTATCGGTATTTTGGTTGCTTACTTCCAGAAATCCGGCGCAATCAGAGCCTTTGCAGATCTGATCGGAAAGTACAATTTAAAGAACAGAGGTGCAGCAGCGCTGTCCTATGCTCTGGGTATTTTTATCTTCTTCTCTGACTATTTTTCACCGCTGTATGTGGGTAACGTTATGCGTCCGATTACGGACAAGGCAAGAGTCTCAAGAGAAAAACTGGCTTATATCTGCGACTCTACCTCTGCACCGATATGCTGCCTGATCCCGTTTACTTCTTGGGGTATTTATGTGGCAGGTCTGCTTGTCGGACTGGGTGCCATTACGGATGCTTCCATTGCACAGAACGTTGTAGTTCATTCTGCACCGTTCAATCTGTATTGTATTTTTGCTCTGGTTCTTTGCGGATTGTTCTCCACTAAGGTTGTCCCTGACTTCGGTCCAATGAGAAAAGCTGAAAAGAGAGCTATGGAAGAAGGAAAGGTAATTGCTGACGGAGCTAATCCTCTCCTGAGTAAAGAACTTGACAATATCCAGCCAAAAGAGGGTGTTAAACCGAATCTGCTGCTGAACTTCCTGATGCCGGCAATCATTATCATCGGTATCACAGTGGGTACTTATGTTGCGGTAGGTTCTGCAAAGACACTGGAAGCTTTCGTCGTTGCTTACCAGTTTGTAATGCTGCTTATCCAGAAAATGGCCACTTTAAAAGAACTGATGGATACTGCTATCGAAGGTATTAAGAGTGTAATGAGCGCTATCTTAATTCTGGCTATGGCATACTGCATCAACAGCATCAGTTCAACTTTAGGAACTGCAGATTTTGTTATCAGCGTAACAGAAAGCTGGATGACACCTGTTACTCTGCTGGTACTGACTTTCTTAATCTGTGCCTTTATCTCCTTCTTTACAGGAACTGCATGGGGCGTATTCGCTATTATGACCCCGATTGCAATCCCTCTTGCTCTGAGTGTTTCAGGCGGAGAAATCAATACAATTGTATATGCCGCAGTTGGTGCTGTAATGGGTGGAGGTACCTTCGGAGATCATTGTTCACCGTTATCCGATACAACAATTCTGTCTTCTCTGGCAGCTGGCTCCGACCATGTTGACCACGTTAAGACACAGATTCCGTATGCGGTACTTTCTGCAGCATTGGCATGCATAGGATTCCTGATCATCGGATTAACTTTATAATTTGTTAAAAGCGATTACACTTATTGAATATGACACTTTAAATCATAACCATTTGTGGGAGGAAAAATAAATGAAAATTGGAGTTGTAAAAGAAATTAAAGCAAATGAATACCGAGTTGCTTCAATTCCATCGGCTGTTGCTGAATTAGTGAGAAAAGGACATCAAGTAATTGTGGAGCATAATGCGGGACTTGGCAGTGGCTACACAGACGACGATTATAAAGAAGCAGGAGCTAAAATTGAAATGAAAGCTGAGGATGTCTGGAACAATGTAGATTTAATCTACAAGGTAAAAGAAATCTTTCCTGAGGAATTCAAGTATTTGAGAGATGACTTAATTGTATTTACATATATCCACTCCAATGCCCACAAGGATCAGACGGAAGCCTTGATGGACAGCAGATGTACCAGTATAGCCTATGAGGATATTTCCGACGATAAAGGTGAATGGCCATTATTAAGTCCAATGAGTGAACTTGCGGGGAAAGGCGGATTTCTGGCTGCGCTGCACTTTGCACAGAGCGTTAATGGCGGCAGTGGAAAACTTTTGGCTAACGTATGCGGAACCGTTTCTCCAACTGTTACGATTATTGGATGCGGACATTCGGGAATGGGTGCATGTGAGCTTGCAGCGGCTTTCGGAAATCGAGTAAACATGTTGGACATTAACTATGATGCAATGCTGAAAGCCAAAGAAATCATGCCGGATAATGTGTCTTTCATGTTCTCTAACAGAATGAATCTTTTACAGTGCTTAAAAGAATCTGATGTAGTAATCAACTGTATTCTTTGGCCGAAAACCAGAACGGATCATCTGATTTACAGAGAAGATCTGAAACTGATGAAGCCGGGAGCCATGATCATTGACGTTGCATGTGATGATGAAGGCGCAGTGGAAACGTGCAGATCTACTACGCATACGGATCCGGTTTACTATGAAGAAGGAATTCTTCACTATTGCGTTGACAATATTCCATCTGCATTTTCGCAGACTGCGTCGGTTACACTTTCTAATGCAACTTTACCGTTTGCAATGGCAATTGCAAATAAAGGGGTTAAGGCGGCACTGAAAGATGACAAGCATCTCAGAAGAGGGCTTACCACATATGACGGAAAGCTGACACTTCTGGAGACTGCTGAGAAGTTAGGTATTCCGTTTACATCACCTGATGAACTTGTAAAAGAATTCTAAGCTTATCTAAAAGGCACCGTGAAGTGTGTTGCTTCATGGTGTCTTTTTGTAAATAAGGAGGCTGAGAAAGATGCACAAATACGAAGACTTTCCATTATATGACGTTAATTACATTGTTGTTGTGGATAGAGAATTCAATATCATTTTTAACGCTCGATACGAAACAAATATTAATCAAAAAGCTCAGATTGTCAAAAGAGAAGAGTATCTGGGAAGAAAGTTCTCCGAGGTGTATCCGCAAATCAGCGAAAAAGACAGTACCATTGTGCAATGCATCAGAACCGGGGAAGTGTTTGTCAGAAGAGGACAAAAGGTAGTGGACTTTAAAGGCAAAGAGATTTGCAGCGACAATATTACGATTCCGATTCTATGTGAGGGCAAAATCATGGGAGCTATAGAACTTGCCAGAGATGTGACTACAGCCGGGTGGATATCAGATGAAATGAAGAAAGGAACCAGAGAACGTTTTACCTTCGATGACATACTGACGACAAACGAGGAAGTAAAAGTAGCTATTGAAAAAGCAAAGATACTGGCTCATCTGCCCAATCCGACGCTGATTTACGGCGAGACGGGGACTGGCAAGGAGCTGTTTTCTCAGGCTATGATCACTGAATCGGGGGTGGATCCGTCTAAGGCTATTATACAGAACTGTGCGGCCATTCCGGAAAATCTGTTTGAATCAATTTTGTTTGGCACACAGAAAGGCATATATACAGGAGCTGAAAACAAAAATGGTCTCTTCGAAGAAGCTGATGGCGGAGTGCTTTTTCTGGATGAGCTTAATGCTATGCCTTATAGTGTACAGGGGAAATTACTGCGTATGCTGCAGAACGGAACCTTTCGAAAGCTGGGAAGTAACAGAGAACAGAGAGTTAAAGTGAAAATCATTGCAGCGATGAACATAGATCCGGTAGAGGCGATGGAAAAGAAGATTATCCGCCCTGACCTGTTTTACCGTTTCAGCAGCGGTATGATATACATACCGCCTCTCAGAGAAAGAACTGATGATTTGGAATTTTACCTGGACTATTTTTTAAAGGAGTTCAATGAGAGGTATCACAAAGAAGTACGTGGATTTGAGGAATCTCTGCTGAAACTATTACGCGGTTACTGTTGGGACGGAAATGTTCGTGAACTGAAGCACATGCTGGAGTCTATGATTTCTCTGACTAAATCTGAGGTTTTGCAGATTAAGGATTTACCCAAATACGCTTATGATAAAATGACTCTGGAGTCATTGGAAGAGGGGAAAGCCAACAGAACTGATCGCAGAAGAAAGAAAAATCTTAACTTGCGGATTGCACTTGAAGAAAAGGAACGATTACTGATTCTGGAAGCTTTAGATGAGAGCGGATGGAATCATACCAAAGCCAGTGCACTTTTGGGAATTCCTAGAGCTACCCTGAATTATAAAATAAAAAAGCTGGGACTTGATGTTCAGCCTTCAGATGTCTAATTTTATAGTGGCGAAAAATTGTCATATTAAAACGGCGGATCTACCGCCGTCTTCTGTTTTTATACCACAGTGAATATCCATTTGACGCAGGTCCGCTTTTCAGGGGCAAATTCTGCAACAACGGATCTCCCGAAGAGAAACGTTTTGTATATTAAATGTATATTTTCTGGTTAGAAATTTTATTTTGTATCGTTAAATGGGTATCCTTTCTGCTGCAGTATGCGGCCTGTTGCAAAAAAACAGACTTCGGGTGCCCCTGTAAATGAAAGACTCTTTTGTGCGTGTTATGAAATAACAGGAGACAAAAATTCGCCCTCAAAAACGACAAAAAATTGGCGATGTGGAGGCGGAAAACGAGAAATTGCTGCACACGATTTTTGAAAACCGAAATTCTGTTGAAATTTCAACGCCAATTATATGTTGGAAAAGATAGAAATAATGATAAAACTGGCATAGTAATTGCAATATAGTAACTCGTGGGTGTTATAATGCACATTTATTCTTAAGAAAGGAGACGGTTCTATGGCAATTCTGAAAGACAAGAAGGCTATTATCATCGGTGACAGAGACGGAATTCCGGGTCAGGCAATTGCTGAATGCGCAGTATCTGCGGGAGCTGAGGTGGTTTTTTCCTCAACCGAATGCTTTGTCTGAACAGCCGCAGGAGCTATGGATCTTGAAAATCAGAGAAGAGTCAAAGAGTTGACTGAACAGTACGGTGCAGAAAACATCGTCGTTCTGCTGGGTGCAGCAGAAG
>CABSEO010000021.1 GCA_902476665.1 uncultured Emergencia sp. | reverse complement strand
ATAAGAGCCGAACATCTTTCTGATATTGGCAAAGGTGAGAATTTTAGGCCGGTTAGGATCCTTTACAAAATCGGGTACATCGCTTTCTCTGATGGTCAGCGAGCATATCAGCAGAGCAGCGCAGCTTGCCGTGCCCACTACCAGACCCACCGCTGACCAGGAAGCATCCCGGCTAAATCCGATCCCCATCAATGCGGCCACCAGAAACGTGGGCATCACCGTGCCTAATCCCTTTCCAATCTGATTAAATACATAGGAGTAGGACCTGAGTACAGTTCTTTCGTGATAGTCCTCTGTCAGTTCCGAACCCCAGGTCATATATGGCACAAAAAACAGGGCAAAGCACCACCAGAACAGAATCGTCACCACGCCATAATATAAGACTTTCATGCCGTATGGCATTTCAATATGTGTAAACAGCAGAGTTGTTACAATAGCTGCCGGAACTGCCGCAGCCATGAGAAAGGGTTTTCGCTTTCCAAATCTTGTCTCAATATTATCCGACAGAAATCCGCTGATCGGTCCGCATATAGCCTCCCAAATGCATCCGAGCGCAAGAATCAGACCTGCTGCCGCAGGCTTGATCCCTACCACTGTAGTCAGGAAAAACAGCAAGAAAGTTTCTATCAGGGTAAACAAGCCGTTATCCGCAAGACCTCCGATTCCATAGGACAGTTTTGTACGAAAACTCAGTTTCATGTTTCTCACCTCTATGCTGTATCAAAATATCATTCGTAAGTAAACTACCTACTTTCTCACGTTATATCATAAACCCTGGTATCGTACCAGAGTCAAGGGTCCTTTGGAAATTTTTACGGAAATTAAAATCCGTCCCACTAATTATTTTTTCTGATGTTGCCACATCAGAACAACTCCATATTTTTGTGCGGAACAGACGAAGGCGGCACTGCTGCCTACAAACCGCAGCCTGCCGCCCGAAACACTTTCATGCCCATCAGCAGAAATCAGTTATTACTCTGATCTTTGCATCCTTTAAAACAATTAATCCCCTCAAATTTGCATTTTGCTCTGATAGGCTCAGCCTCCAGAGAGGCGCAGTTCAAAAAGCCTCTTGCCAGGACAGTAATATCTTCACCCCGAAAATCAGCCTTTTCAAGCTGACTGCAGCCCTGAAAAGTTCTGTCCTCAATCCTGACAAGCGCAGGGCCAGCCGAAACTTCACGCAGAGACTTACAACCGGAAAAGGCTCTGCATCTGAGTGTTTTCAACTGATCACCCAGAATTACTTTTTCCAGTGAAGCGCAATTCTGAAATGCCCTTGTCATAATACATTTTACCCCTGTCAGAGGACTGATAAATTTCAGTGCTCTGCAATTATTAAAGGCTGACTCTCCAACCACATCAAGAGATTCCGGCAAATCCACCCTCAAAAGGTGGTCACAGCCGGAAAAAGCCAAGTATCCGATTTCCGAAACAGATTTTCCAACAGAAACATACTCGATTTCCTCCTGATGCGAAAAAGCCTTCCCTGCAATTTTCGTTACAGGTTTTTCATGAATAGATTCCACAATTACGATTTCTTTTGCCGGGGCGACAAGGCCCGCTGCCTCTGCATGGTCTATGTATTCGTGGTACAAAATACCATCCTGTATTACCTCTTTATAAGCATGAGAGAAAAATTCATCCAGAATCTCTCTGGTTCGTTCTCCGTAAAGGGGACCGTTGTTATACTGATGAAGCTGGGTATCCCCTTTCATATTCCATTCAATGAAGATTGGGTTTTCATTCTCATCAATAGAGAAATCCCAGGAAATAAGACGCAGCTGCGGAAAATGCATATGCTGTTTTTTGATTGTATCTATAAGTCTGTCAAATCCCGGAATCTGCACACCGTTAGGATTAAACCCCGACTCAGGATGAGTTTCATAGATGTTTGCCCATTTATCATGGAACGGACCTTTCATCGTTCCGTCAAGGCTGATACCACAATTAATACCGCCGCGATTTCCTCCGTCTACAAAAACCCCGCCTCGCCCTGCTCTCAAAACGATAGAGATAATTTCACACTGATCCCCGCGAAGCATAGATAGTACACGGATCGTATTGACAGATTTCTCATGAATAGATGCAAGCAGAGGATGCTGTCTGATAATGGCCTGCACTTCGATGTCCGGCCGCCAGGTTTCCAGCAAACGCCGCACCTCATTTCTGGTCACCGCTCTGCCTAAAGGACGCACGCCTGAACCTCTGCTGGTTCCCATAGCAGGTTTCATCACGGCAATTTTATCTCCGTCGGTTTCTTTTTTCTGTTCCATGATGATATCCACCGCTTCTTTTATGGTAATCGGATTATAACTGCTGTCCCGATAAGCGCCTGCTATCTTGTGTACCAGAGTTTTCGGAGTGTTCAGCTCGTGAAGAAGCAGCTCTGTAAAGTTTTTATCCTTAAAAGCCTCCACATAATCCTGATCCATAAAATACCTGCTCATATGGTATTTCTGCAGATCCTCCGGGATATACCGCTCATCAAACTTTCCCGTCACATTCATATAAAACCGATGCACCTTGGGATCTACCTGATAGATAAACGCATATGGTTCCCAGAAATCATTCAGTTTCTTCAGCTGTTCTTCCGTCAGTTCTGCAAAACCTGCCCTTTCTGCCTGATCGTAATAGGACATTACCTTGCTGCAGTTTTTCCGGAGCTTTTCATCATTTTCTAAATCAATGGCAGTATTAAGTCTTCCTTTTATTCTGTACATTCACTTTCCTCCTTAGGCCTTGCAGGCACTTTGCAAAATCAACAGACTCTGCATGTGCCTCATGCCTTTTCCGATGCAGGGCATCTTTTTCATATCATATGAAACTATTTTATCAGAAAATGGTGAAAATGCCATAAAAAAAGCGAAATTCCCTTTATCTTCAGAATTTCGCTTTTCAGTCTGCCATTTTATGCTGTTATTTTCAGGATAGCTTTATTTAAACAGTTCTTTCACCTTTTCCGCAAAACCCGATTTTTTCTGATAGCACTTATTGTCCATCGCCTTATCCATTTCCTCAATGGCCTTTTTCTGTTTTGCACTCAGCTTTGAAGGGACTTCCAGGATCACTTTGACATACAGATCACCCATGCGTCCTGTTCTCACATTCTTCACACCTTTTCCCTTCAAACGGAATACAGTATTTGGCTGAGTTCCTGCAGGCACCTTATACGAAACCTTTCCGTCCAGAGTCGGCACTGTGATTTCGTCTCCCAAAGCTGCCTGCCCAAAAGTAATTGGAATGTCTAAGTACAAATTGTCCCTGTCACGCTTAAACAGCTTATGCGGTCTTACAGTGATCACCACATAAAAGTCGCCGTTAGGTCCGCCGTTCTGTCCGGGTTCTCCCTGGCCTCTGATCGGAATCACGCTGTCGTTATCCACACCTGCCGGAATGTCCACACTGATTTTGATAGTTTTGCGAACTTTTCCGGTACCGCCGCAGTCAGGACAAGGTGTTTCGATAATGGTTCCTTTTCCTCCGCATTCCGGACAAGGTCCGCTGCTCTGGAACTGGCCGAAAGGCGTTCTCTGTACTGTGTGCACCTGACCGGTGCCGCCACAGTTTGCACATGTTTTCTTTTCTGTTCCAGGGGCATTTCCTTCTCCGCCGCAGGTAGTACATTTTACATATTTAGTAATACTTATATTTTTCTTGCATCCGAAAGCAGCTTCTTCAAAATCGATGGTAATCGCCTTCTGCAGATCTCTTCCCTTCATAGGAGCATTTCTTCTGCTTCCGCCGCCGCCACCGCCGAACATATTGCCGAAAATATCAAAGATATCATCGAAACCACCGCCGAAGCCGCCAAAACCGCCGCCACCGCCAAAGCCTGCATTAGGATCTACTCCTGCGTGGCCAAAACGGTCGTACTTGCTCTTCTTCTCAGGATCTGACAAAACGCTGTATGCTTCATTTATCTCTTTGAAGTGTTCTTCGGCTTTCTTATCTCCCGGATTTTTGTCCGGGTGGTATTTCATCGCCATCTTCCGGAAGGCCTTCTTGATCTCGTCCTCACTGGCTCCCTTTTTCAGCCCAAGGACTTCATAATAATCTCTTTTTTCTGCCATATTCTTATACCTTCCATAAAAAATTCTAACTTAATCTTAACTTCATATAACGCATTAAAATTTGCCCGCAGCAGGATGCACCCGCCATGAGCAAATTTAGTTTCAGCAAGGCGATAAGGCTGCGAACCTTATCGCCTAAGAATAATTCTGTGGCAAGGTGCTGGGGAAGCAAGCTTCCGCCACAAATATTTAATGCTGCAAAGACTTTATTTATTATCGTCATCCACAACTTCGTAGTCTGCATCAACTACATTGTCCCCTGCAGGACCTGCATTTGTACCTGCTGCACCCGCATTCGGATTGAAACCGGCAGCTCCCATGTCAGGACCGGCGCCTGCAGCCTGCTGTGCTGCCTGTGCCTGTTCATACAGTTTGGTTGAAATTGCATGGAATTTTTCTGTTAAAGCTTCTGTCTTAGCCTTGATATCATCAGGATTATTTGCTTCCAGTGCTTTCTTCAGATCATTCATAGCATCTTCTGCAGCCTTCTTTTCATCCTCAGAAATCTTTCCTTCTAACTCTTTCAGAGCCTTCTCTGTTTCGTATACAAGATTTTCAGCCTTGTTTCTCTCTTCGATCTCAGCCTTTCTCTTCTTGTCCTCTTCAGCATACTGTTCTGCTTCTTTTACCTTCTGATTGATTTCTTCTTCAGACAGGTTGGTGGAAGAAGTGATGGTAATATTCTGCATCTTTCCGGTGCCCAGATCCTTCGCACTTACGTTTACGATACCATTAGCGTCGATATCGAAAGTTACCTCAATCTGTGGGATTCCACGAGGAGCCGGAGCAATACCTGTCAGCTGGAATCTTCCCAGTGTGATATTGCCTGCCGCCATCTCTCTTTCACCCTGCATTACATGAATGTCTACAGCAGTCTGATTGTCGGCTGCAGTAGAGAAGATCTGGCTCTTCTTTGTAGGAATTGTCGTATTTCTTTCAATCAGTTTGGTAGCTACACCACCCAGAGTTTCAATGGACAGAGACAGCGGAGTAACATCAAGTAGCAATACGTCATGCACTTCACCTGTCAGTACGCCTGCCTGAATAGCAGCACCGATAGCTACACATTCGTCAGGGTTGATGCCCTTGAACGGTTCTTTACCGGTTACTCTCTTTACGGCTTCCTGTACAGCCGGAATTCTGGTGGAACCGCCTACCAGAATAACCTTTGCCAGATCGCTGTTGGTTACACCGGCATCAGCCATTGCCTTTTTCATCGGCTCGATGGATTTATTTACAAGGTCAGCAGTCAACTGATCAAATTTTGCACGAGTCAGATCCATGTTCAGATGAAGCGGTCCGTCTGCAGTTACTGTGATAAACGGCAGATTAATGTTGGTAGTCTGTGCGCTGGACAGTTCTTTCTTTGCCTTTTCTGCGGCTTCTTTTAATCTCTGCAGAGCCATCTTATCTGATCTCAGGTCAACACCATGTTCTTTTGCAAAACTGTCAGCCAGGAAATTCATGATGGCATTATCGAAGTCATCGCCGCCCAGATGTGTATCACCGTTTGTGGCCAGTACTTCAAATACGCCGTCACCCAGTTCCAGAATGGACACATCGAAAGTACCTCCACCCAGGTCATATACCAGAATCTTATGAGAGCCTTCCTCTTTGTCAAGTCCGTATGCTAATGATGCGGCAGTCGGCTCATTGATAATTCTCTTTACTTCAAGACCTGCAATTTTACCAGCGTCTTTGGTTGCCTGCTTCTGTGCATCTGAGAAGTATGCCGGAACTGTAATAACTGCTTCTGTTACTTTCTCACCAAGATAGCTTTCAGCATCTGCTTTCAGCTTGCTCAGGATCATCGCAGAAATATCCTGCGGTGTGTATTTCTTTCCGTCGATTTCTACGGAGTAGTTCTCGCCCATATGTCTCTTGATGGATGCAATAGTTCTGTCAGGATTTGTTACCGCCTGTCTCTTTGCAGTTTCTCCCACAAGTCTTTCACCGTTCTTTGCAAAACCCACAACGGAAGGTGTGGTTCTGTTACCTTCTGCATTAGCGATTACCACAGGATCGCCGCCCTCCAGTACGGCTACGCAGCTGTTAGTTGTACCTAAGTCTATACCAATTACTTTTGCCATTTTAAATTCCTCCTTTTGGATTATATCAATTCTTACTTTACAAATTCATTTTACAGGTTGTCAGCCACAGCCAACGGTCAGTTGTTCACTTTTACCATAGATGCTCTGATAACCTTTTTATTAAGTAAATACCCCTTCTGCAGTACTTCGGTAACCTTGCCGCTTTCATAGTCGGCATTGTCTTCTGTCATCACTGCATTGTGATAATTGGGATCAAAATCTTCACCCAGGGCTTTGATTTCCTCCAGACCTGCTTTTTCCAGCACGTCTGTCATCTGTTTGAAAATCATTCTCATGCCTTCGGCAAAGCTTTCGTCTGCAGCCTCATGCTGTAAAGCTCTCTCAAAATTATCCATGACCAGAAGCAGTTCAGAAACAAGTTTTTCGTTAGCATAAGCGTAAATATCGCCTTTTTCCTTCTCCACTCGTTTCTTGTAATTCTGAAAATCCGCCATCAGTCTCATGTACTTTGCATTCAGCGCTTCTTCCTCTTCTGAAGCCTTTCCTTCTGCAGCTCTGCCGGCGGTATCATCTGTCTGATTCTCAGATTTCTGTTCAGCAGACTTTTCTGTCTTGTCTTCTGTCTCTGTACATTCTTTTTCCGGATTTTCTGAAGTCTCTTCAGCTTTCTGCTGTTCTTTCAATTCTTCGTTATTCACTTTGCTCTCCTCATTATTCACTTTCTTCATCACCACTTTCTAATCTAAAGGTGTTACTGAGATTATCTGTCAAATATTCAATCAAAGACGTTATCTCTCCATACTTCATGCGGGTCGGTCCGATAACACCGATTTTCCCCACCAGCTTTCCGTCTACATGATAGGTTGCCGTGATCAGGGAGCAATCATTCATCAAATCATCAGCATTTTCATCTCCGATTGTAACAATGATGCCATCTTCACGCTCCATCAGTTTCTTGGCAAAGTCCTCTTTTTTATCCAGCAGGGACAGAAAACTTCTGGCCTTCTCCAGATCGTTATACTCAGGAATATCGAAAATGTTGGTCAAACCATCCATATACAGGTTGACATTAAGCATTTCCTCCAGAGTCTTCATAAAGTTGGGCATAATGTTCTCTGCCAGCTTGCTCATAGCCGCAATGTCGGACTCAAAGTGCTCTATAATATGGCTTCTTAAAACGTCTGTGATTTTCTTTCCGTTGTAGTTGTAGGTCATATTCTTAGCCAGAATCTGCAGCCCCTCTTCCGTATACGGTACTCTCAGCTTCAAAGCTGTATTGGAAACCTTGCCGCTTTCGGAAACGATCATCAGCACCACCGTTCTTTCATCTACCGGCAGCAGATTGATGAACTTGAGCGTATCCTCGTTCTGGCTCGGGGTCATTGCGAAAGACGTCAGGTTGGTAATCTCTGATAAAATCTTTGCCGCATGTCTGATCGTCTGATCAAATTCGTTGACGTCGGCTCTCAGTTTCTCTGCTATAATTTTTTTCTCTGCCCGCGTCAGCTCATGCCTTTCCATCAGATTGTTTACATATAATCTGTACGCTTTATCGGAAGGTACCCTTCCCGCAGAAGTATGAGGGTGCGTCAGATACCCCATTTCTTCCAGGTCGCTCATCTCATTTCTGATCGTGGCGGGGCTGATACCTAAATCGAATCTCTTAGAAAGGGTTCTTGAACCGACAGGCTCTGCAGACCTGATATAGTCACTGATAATGGCCTGCAATATCTTCAGTTTTCTTTCTGTCAATTCCATAATCTTTCTCCTTATTAGCACTCACCCCTTTAGAGTGCTAATCACTATATATAAGATACTCCTAATCGGCCTTAATGTCAACAGGTATTTCGTATTTTTTTATGTATTTTTCGTGAAAAAAACAGATTACCGCCATCTTACAAACTGACACTGTTTTCCTGCATAGTGTAACGCCTTTTATGCTTATATTCTAAAAAATCTTTTATTTTCAGTGAATATATAACTCCATTCTGAAACCTGTCTCTGTTTATGCCAATCTGAGATTTTCTAATACGCGGCTCCATGCAGTCTGTTCAATTTTCTCATAATGCAGAAACCGCCGCAAAACAGTTTTCCATCTGTTCTGCGGCGGTAATTGTTTGAAATCTGCATAAAAGACTGCAAATTATATTAATCTTCTTTTACCAGTTCCTTGAGGGACGTAGCAAGCCCTGCCAGCCCTGAGATCTCCGACGGAATAATGATCTTGGTGGCCTGTCCGTCAGCTGCCTTTTCAAAGGAACTGAGACTTCTCAAAGCAATGACTTCCTTATTAGGTTCTGACTCTACCAGCATGCGGATACCGTCGGCAGTAGCCTGCTGTACCATTCTGATGGCTTCGGCCTGACCTTCCGCCTCGCGGATTGCGGCTTCTTTCTTAGCTTCTGCTTCCAGAATCTTGGATTCCTTGTTGGCTTCTGCCTCCAGAATCACAGCTTCCTTTTTACCTTCTGCAATGAGTACAGCAGATTTCTTTTCACCCTCTGCCCTCAGAATAGCTTCTCTTCTTTCACGCTCCGCACGCATCTGTTTTTCCATGGCCATCTGAATATCTTCAGGCGGGGTGATGTTTTTAACTTCTACACGATTAATCTTGATCCCCCACGGATCAGTGGCTTCATCCAGAACCATCCGGATCTTGGTGTTGATATGTTCACGGCTTGTCAACGTACCGTCCAGTTCCAGTTCTCCAATAATGTTTCTGAGCGTGGTGGCTGTCAGATTCTCGATAGCATCCATAGGACTTTCCACGCCATAGGTATATAATTTCGGATCAGTAATCTGGAAATATACAACAGTATCAATTTCCATGGTCACATTGTCCTTGGTGATAACCGGCTGAGGCGGAAAGTCAATCACCTTTTCCTTCAGCGACACCTTTCTTGAAATCTTGTCAATGAGAGGAATCTTAAAATGCAGTCCTACCTGCCATGTTCCCTTATATGCGCCCAAACGTTCGATCACATAGGCCTTGGCCTGAGGCACAATTCTGATATTCGTTACAATCAAGCCGATAATAACAACGATCACTATAGCTGCGATAATAAAGCTGATGATGTTTCCTGCGTCCATATAATAACCTCCTAACTCTTCAGAGGACGTACTATCGCTCTAACGCCCTCAATCCCGACAACTTTCACCTCTGTTCCTTCTGCAATTATCTCGTCGCTGTCGGCACTGACTGCAGTCCAGTCCTGACCTCCGATTCTGACGATGCCCGGTTCAAAAGGCTTGATTGAGGCCTTGACCACTGCCTCTTTTCCTATTAAAGCATCCACATTGGTTTTCTCCGTGCCTGTTTGCAGCTTTTTCACAAAAAGCTTCCTTGTAAACAGGAGAAAAACAA
Source organism: uncultured Emergencia sp. (assembly GCA_902476665.1). Taxonomy (GTDB): domain Bacteria; phylum Bacillota; class Clostridia; order Peptostreptococcales; family Anaerovoracaceae; genus Senimuribacter. The sequence continues at coordinate 2,497 of CABSEO010000021.1, read as the reverse complement.
TGGACACTGCAAAAAACAGCACAATCTGTACTCCCAAAGCTCCACCCAGAAGCGCTGCGACAAGTGCAACGGCGGAACCAGCTGCAAACCAGATGGTCGTAAGACCCATGGTCAGACCTTCGATTACAACAAAGATAATCGCCGCCGCCAGCCAAAATACAGACATGCTGATAGTCAACCCGAAAATTGTCAAATCCCTTACCTCCTTTTTCACTAATATCGCTGTTAGATATTTATCTTCAAATCAGCATACTTGCTCCGTATGTGATATAAGATACGATAATTCCTGCAATAACAACACCGATAAAAACTGCCGGCAGCGCCCGCTTCAGCCGCATGTTCAGCATGGCCGCAACTAAGGCACCCGTCCATGCTCCAGTTCCAGGCAGCGGAATAGCAACCAGTATGACAAGCCCCCACCACTCATATTTGTCAATGAGTGCCGACTGCTTTTCCGCCTTGGCCTCAAAGCGCCGCACAAGTCTGTCCAGTTTTTCACTTTTTACCCGCATCCAGTCGAAAACCTTCCGCACAAAAAGGATGATCACCGGAACAGGAATCATATTACCGATGATAGCCATGAATAACGCTTCCCACACGGTAAGTCCTGCCGCAACGCCGGCGGGGATCGCGCCACGCAGTTCAATCACCGGCACCATGGCGATCAGAGCCGTCATCATTAAATTACCAATATGTGTTCCCCAAAATAACATCTTTTAATATCCCATTTCTTTTTTATTTATCTCATTATAACTTAATCTGTGACTAATGTAAATAGTCTGAAATTGACTTCCTGTAATTCCCGCTGTGCTCACATGCACAAAACCCCAACACAAAACCCCAAAAAGATTGACTTTTTGGGGTTTTGAATCAAAAGGCATCATAGAGGGGAATTCTTAGCCTTTGAATTTCTTCCAGTATTTCGTATACAGATCATCTCCGTCAGTTCCCAGATTTTCTAAGGTTTCACATTTATCCAACACAGATTCCTCAGGGAACAGCACGTTCATCTTTTCTGCGTCATCCTTGACACTGTCTATGACTGCCTTGTTCGGAATAGAGTAGGTCAGATACTCATAGTTTGTCATAGCCACGTCCTTATCCAGCATAAAGTTGATCCATTTTTCAGCATTTTCCTTGTTGTTTGCTGCCGCAGGAATGGCCCAGCAGTCAGTAAACTCCTCGCTGCCTTCCTCAGGAATAACAAACTCCAGATTTGGCATAGTGTCTTTGCAGTAAAGCACTTCACCGTTCCATACCACAGCGATACTTGCAGACTCACCCAGCAGTGCATCGCGTGCAGAGTCATTGGCATATTTGTAAACCAACGGTTTCTGCTCAGTCAGGTAATCAGCAGCTTCTTTCAGTTCGTCTTCGTTGACCGTATTAAGAGAGTAACCTTTTGCCTTTAAAGCGATAGCCATAGTGTCCCTCATACTGTCAGGCATTACAATCTGCTCTTTATACTGCTCATTCCAAAGATCATTCCAGGAGGTGATGGAACCTTTTTCAATTTTATCAGTGTTGTATAAAATTCCCATGGTACCCCAGGTATGCGGTACGCTGTATTTGTTGCCCGGATCAAAAGACTCCGCAATACTGAGATATTTTTCATCCAGATTTTCGATGTTCGGAACGTTGTCATAGTTAATTTCCGCCAGCAAATCCTCTGACATGAGTTTCTCAATCATGTAATCAGATGCACATATCACATCATATTCAACAGAGTTATTCTTAATTACCGGATACATTTCTTCATTGGTGTCAAAATTGTCCATGATCACCTTGATCCCTGTTTCCGCCTCAAACTCTTCTATAAGTGCAGGGTCAATATAATCACCGAAGGAATAGATGCGGACCTCGCCGTTCTCTTCTCCACCTCCACCTCCGCAGGCGGTAAACACTCCTGCAGTGCAGAGCACCATCATCAGAGTCAAAAGCAAAACGATCTTTTTTTTCATTCTTTCTTTTCTCCTTTACTTGAAATCAGATTTGAAATTGTCAATATCACCAGTGCGGCGACAAAGATAACAGTAGAAAGTGCAAAGAGTGTCGGCCGGATGCCCACTTTCACCTGACTGTAAATCAGTGTGGAAATCGTATTGATACCTGCACCTCTTGTAAAATGAGTAATGATAAAGTCATCCACCGACATGGTGAAAGCCAGCAGGAAGCCACTGACAATGCCTGGCCGAATATCCGGCAGTACCACCTTGTAAAATGCATAAAAAGGTGTTGCCCCCAGATCAAGCGCTGCCTCATAGATATTTCCTGACAGCTGCTTAAACTTAGGCATTACTGACAAAATGACATACGGAATGCAGATAGTGATATGAGACAGCAGAACTGTTCCCCAGCTCAGAGAAATTCCAAAAGCAATAAAAGTCATCATCAGAGAAATACCGATAACAATATCGGCATTGAGCAGAGGAATGTTGTTCAGACCCATGATCACGGTTTCACTTCTCTTTTTCATAGCCAGAATTCCTACACAGGC
>CABSEO010000020.1 GCA_902476665.1 uncultured Emergencia sp. | reverse complement strand
AGCAGAATATGAAGCAGCATCTTACGAAGGGTGTCCAGTTTTGGATCTTTATTATTTTCTATATAAGTCATAAAACAGGCTTTATGCAGTGTGGGGAGATACTGGGTAAAAAAACGTGTGCTGATTTGGAAGATTGCGACGACATTGTCTTTCTCAGTAGCAGTTAAGGAGTGCACCTCACGGCTGTTATTAGTAAATATATCTCCTTCTTTCAGCAAATAATGTGAACAAACGCATTTTGAGCGAACTTCGCCTTTCAGGACATAGACAAACTCCACGTCCTTATGGTAATGGAGAGGATATTCTGTAATCGTTGCTATTCTGATATTGATCGGAAAGTCATCAAGGTATGTGGTCTTTTCGAATAACATTCTGTACGCCTCCTTGCATCGAAACGGATTTGTGGTCATATATATGCGAAGTTTGTTTTAGCAGTATTGTTTATATTATATGACGGATTGCGTATAGGGTAAAGCAGTACATCAATTTGTTTCAGCAATTCAATCATAAAACACAGCAACAAAATTCATTTTCAGGTAGATTATGCCAAAAAAATCAGAAAAAACAGCCATTAAATTAAAAAACACCGCAATGAGGTGCTCGATTTTGATTTGTTAGAAGATTAACATTATATGTATAGAAATACACGGAAGGAGGATATTATGTTAACACCGAGAGTGAAAAGGATGAAGGAAAAGTATTTCGATACGATTCCTCAGATTACTGCTGAAAGACTGGTTCTCGCTACAGAAGCATATCAGAAATTTGCAGGTGAGTCGATTCCTATTTTCAGAGCAAAAGTAGTGAATTATATTATGGAGCATATGACTACATTGATCATGGATGATGAACTCATTGTAGGTACAGCCACCAATGCGTACAGAGGTGCAAATCTGCATCCGGAATTTCAGTCAAGCTCATGGTATATCAGTGATATTGATGATTTTTCCACGAGAAGTAAAGACCCATATTACATATCTCCTGAGGATAAGAAAACAATTCTGGAGACGCTGAAATACTGGGAAGGAAAATCCATGGAGGACATTTCAGAAACTGCAATGCCTTCTAAGATCAAGGAACTGGAAAAAGATGATATCATCTGCGTCGGTCTCGAAAATGGCGTTTCTGGAGAAACTACCTGCGATCATGAAAAGATTCTGACCATCGGTCTCAGAGGCTATATGGATGAATGCCAGAAAAATATTGACAGTCTGATTCCACAGACTATGGAGGAGCAGGCAAAGGTGGACTTCTGGAAAGCCTGCATCATTCAGTGTGAAGGACTGATAACTTACGCACATAGAATGGCTGAAGAGGCCGAAAGGCAGGCGGCGAACTGCTCTGATGAAAAGAGAAAACAGGAACTTCTGTTAATTGCGCAAAATTGCAGAGTGGTTCCGGAAAATCCGCCGCAGACTTTCTATCAGGCACTGCAGGCAATCTGGTTTGTACATGTATATTTTTATATTGAAGTATGTACTACCGCCTGTGGATTCGGCAGGTTTGACCAGTATATGTGGCCATTTTATAAAAAGGATGTGCTGGATGAAAAGAATATTACAGAGCAGGAAGCTTTGGAACTGATCGAGTGTCTGTATCTGAAGACCTGTGAAGTGTATGAGGTAAGAGACAACTGGTACGCCACGGCCTTTGCGGGATATCCTATGTGGCAGATTCTGATGGTGGGCGGTCAGACACCAGATGGAAAAGATGCAACAAATGAATTGTCCTATCTGGCATTGAAAGCAGCAGATGAGCTTCAGGTAAAACAGCCTGTTATGGCAGTCAGAGTCTGGGAGAACACGCCTGAGAAGCTGATTCGATTTGGCTGCAGAATGATTCAGGAAGGTCAGGCAAATCCGGGATTCTTCAGTGATGATGCAGCGATCGGAATTTGTCTTGAGAAAGGCAGAGGCAGCACCATTGAAGAAGCAAGAGACTGGGCAATCGTGGGATGCACCCAGCCGGCGCCGGGAGGCGGAGGTGCAGACGGTTCTCCGGATGCAGGTTATGTCAATATGGGAAAGATGATTGAATTTGTACTGCATAATGGCATAGACCCGGCTACAGGGAAATTGATGGGACTTCAGACTGGTGACCCGAGAGAGTTTAATAATATCGAAGAATTCAAGGATGCCTTAAAAAAACAGATTCTGCATCATTACAGCCTGATCAGAACCGGTTATAATCTGATGCAGAGCATTCATATGAACCGGTATCCGGTAATCTTTGCATCTATGGTTACAAAAGGCTGTGTGGAAAGCGGAAAATCTGTTCAGCATGGCGGCGCAAAATATTCTACTTGTGGTCTTTATGTGACAGGACCTGCAAATCTGGCAGACTCCATCGTTGCTGTGGAAAAGTGTGTTTTCGAAGATAAAGATGTAACCATGGACGAATTAATCAAGGCTTGTGATTCAAATTTTGAAGGACAGGAGAGACTGAGACAGCTGCTTTTAAACAAACCTGAAAAATACGGAAATAATCAGGCACATGTAGACGCAGTCTATAAAGAGATGATGGATTTTATTGCTGAAAATGTACAGGAGTGGCATGATGCCAGAGGCGGATACTATGCTTTTGGAATTGATTCTCAGACCATGAATATTCCTCACGGTGCTGTAACTGGTGCACTTCCTGATGGAAGGCTGGCAGGCGAACCATTCTGTGATGCATCTTCTCCGATGATGGGCAGAGATGTTCATGGACCTACTGCCACAGTCAAATCTGTAGCCAGCATGGTGGACGAAAAACTGCACGAAGGGGCACTTTATAATTTACGTTTTGATCCGAAAGGAATCCAGGGTGAAAAAGGACTGGAAACTCTTGAGGGTGTGATTAAGACATACTTTGAAGATGGCGGTCAGCATATTCAGATCAATGTTGTAGATAATGAAACCCTGAAAAAGGCTCAGAAACAGCCGGAAAATTATAAAGGGCTGATGGTGCGTGTTGCAGGATATATGGCATATTTTACTGAATTGGACAAAAGTGCACAGGATACCATTATTTATCGTACCGCACATCTGTCGCAGGACAGGTAACGGGGGCTTCTGATGAGTAATATATCTGAACGTGTTCTGGTCGGCAGCATTCAGAAATTTTCTGTTGAGGACGGCCCCGGTATCCGTACAACCATATTTTTGAAGGGCTGTCCTTTAAACTGCAGATGGTGTCATAATCCGGAACTGATTGATTCACGTCAGCAGCTGATTCAGTCGCCGAACAATTGCATCGGATGCGGTCACTGTTTAGAAGTATGTCCACATGGGGCTATCTCTGTTACTGAGGGGAAAGGAATCAGTGTTGACCGAAAGCTTTGCAGTGTGTGTCTGAAATGCGCTGATGAATGTTATGCCAGGGCCCTCAGGCCGGTGGCGAAACTGATGACAGTGGAAGAGATACTTGGTGCTGCACAACAGGACAAAGGGTTTTATGATCATACCGCCGGCGGCATTACAATTAGCGGAGGAGAAATACTGATGCATGCCGTCTTCGTAAACCGTCTTATCGATGAGGCTGGCCGGCGGGAGATCAATGTATGTCTGGACCCTTCCGGTTATGGTGACGATAAAGCACTGAAGAAGCTGGCACAAAAAGAAAATGTCACGGATATTCTGTATGATATGAAATCTGTCGATGATGAGATACATAAAAAGTATACCGGCGTCAGCAATCAGAAAATTCTTGAGAACTTAAGAATGCTGATATCAGACAAAAACCTCGCTGACAAAATAACTATGCGTATGCCATTGATAAGAAATGTCAATGATACTGAGGACATTATTGTGAGAACCGGACAATTCTATCGTGAAATTGGTATCAAAAGGGTAAATCTTCTGCCGTACCACAATCTCGGAATCAGTAAGAAACGAAATGTGGGCGGAGTGCAGGAAGCATTTCAGCCGCCGACAGAAGAACGACTGGCAGAACTGGAAAGTTACTTTAGAGATGAAATAGGTTTAGAGGTAGGGATTTTGGGAAGAGTATAGCAAAATGTTGAACTAAAAAGGAGAAATTGTGATGGATGGAACTAATTTAGGAGTTCTCACCCTGATTCCCGTGGTGAGTTTCTTTGCACTGGCTTTTCTTACAAAGAAGTGTATTTTAAGTATTATGGTATCGGGATTATTAGGGTATATTTTATATTATAAAGCTGGATTTTTTATGCCGATGATGGATGCATTACTTGATGCGTCCTGTGACAGCGATAATAACTACATCGTCATTATCTGTCTACTGTTTGGATGTTTTGTACAGCTGCTCAGAGAATCAAAAGGAGCGGTAGCTGTGGGCGATCTGGCAAGAAAGTATGTAAAGTCTGAGAAGCAGGTTCTGTTTTTAACCTGGTTATGCGGAATTATCATCTTTATTGACGATTATCTCAGCATTCTTGTTACAGCAAACTGCGTACTGACTCTGTCTGATGAGCATAAGACACCGAGAGAAATGCTCTGTTACATTATTAACACAACTTCTGCACCGGTATGTCTGATTATTCCTATTTCAGCTTGGGTTGTGTTTTTCTCCGGTGTTTTTGAACAGCAGCCTGAAACCGCTGTAGTGGGAGACAATGCAATGGACATTTACTATCACATCATGCCGTATTTCTTCTATCCTTTCCTCTGTGTAATCTTTGTTCTGCTAGTCATATTAGGTGTTGTTCCTAAAATGGGAGGCATCAAAAAAGCGTATCAGAGAGTAGCGGAAACCGGACAGCTCTGGCCGGAGACCAGTAATGCACAGAATCAGGGAAATGAACTGGGGGAAGTAATGGGGGCCGTTGCAAGTCAGGAAGAAGAAAGAGAAATTACCCCTCATCTTTGGACTTTCGTTGTGCCGATGGCTGTAGTGATTGCAGCAACCTTGATTTTGGACGATATTCTTTATGGAGTAAGTATTGGTATCTTCGTATGCTTTATTCTGTTTATCCCAACCAGAATTATGAGTCTGGGGAAATTCTGTGATGCCTGCTATAAAGGACTTGAAGATATGCTGTTTATTGCAGTGGTACTGGTGACTTCCTTATTCTACAGAGAAGCAATCAATCTAATCGGCCTGCCTGATTTCCTGATTGATGCAGCAGGACCTTACATGAGTGCCGCATGGATTCCGGCGATTTCCTTTGTTCTGATAGGACTGGTATGTTTTGCCACCGGCAATATCTGGAGTGTACCGGCACTTTGTACACCGATTATTCTGCCGCTTGCTGCATCTACAGGAGCTAATATTCCGCTTACACTGGGAGCCATTATTTCAGCCGCATGCTTTGGTGCGCAGGCATGTTTCTATTCTGATGTAACACTGATGTCCGCTTCAGCCTGCCGTATCAATAATGTAGACTATGCAGTTGCACAGCTTCCGTATATCGGTATCGTTACGGCAATTTCTTTCGTGGGTTATGTGATTGCGGGTTTCATGCTAGCATAATCTGAGGAATTACAGTATGAATTATGAAGTGCTGAAAGATAGAATTTTTGCTGAAACTGAACGTCTGCTTCCAGATCTTGCAGAGATTAGCGATGATATTGCTGATCACCCGGAGCTTTCCGGACAAGAGTTTGAAACTTCAAAGAAACTGGTTGATTTTCTGAAGACGAAAGGATATCAGACTGAATATCCTTTTGCAGGACGAGAAACTGCATTTAGAGCTGTGTATGGTAAAAATAATCATAAGTATAAAGTTGCATTATTGACAGAGTATGATGCGCTTCCGGAGCTGGGACATGCCTGCGGGCATTGTCTCAGTGCTGCAGCCGGTATTATGGCTGGTCTTGTAATGAAAGATTTTCAGGACGAGATGGATGTGGATTTTCATATTGTCGGAACCCCGGATGAAGAAGATGATGGCGCCAAATGCCAGATGGCGGAGCAGGGTGTTTTTGATGGTTATGATCTTGCGATTATGGTACATTATTATCATCGTAATCTGGTAATGCCCAAGTTTCAGTCATTAGGTGAATTTTTCTATGAGTTTCATGGAGAATCTGCTCACGAGCAGTATGCACTGGATGGTGTGAGAATGATGATTCATGCAGTTGACATGCTTCGCCAGCATACAAAGAAAGATGCTCAATTCCACTATATTATAAAGGCCGGAGGACTTTCTCGCTCCATGGCTGCTGAAAAAACGGTTCTCCAGCTGTTCATCAGGGCTGAAAACAAAAAACATATGGAAGAATTAGTGAGCATGGTGGATCACTGTGCTGAAGGTGCAGCAGTCGCAACACAGACAGAATATACAAAATATCCACGGGAACAGCTGTATTATGTGGACTTGAGAAGAAACGATACTTGTGAAACTGCAGTTCGTGAAGTTTTCAAAGAACTTGAAATTCGTGAGAACGCACCAAAAGATGCGGTGTTTGGATCCTCAGATATCGGTAATGTAAGCTATGTCTGCCCTGTACTTCATCCTTGTCTGCAGATTGTTGATGAGGCACCGATACACACAAGAGAGTTTGCGGATGCCGTGAAATCGGACAGAGCACATCAGGCAATTGCAGAGGGCGCAAGGCTGATTGGTCTTACTGCAGTAAAAATATTCTGTGATGAAATCAGAATTATAAATATGAAAGCTGATTTTAAAGGGAACTGATCCATTTGAAGCAGAAGGCATGATACATGACAGCACTCTGGCAGCCTTTGCACCGGCATACACGTTTTTTCACAGCGTGTATGCTTTTTTATGGCTGATTCAGTGTCTGCGGAAATATCAGTTATTATGGAGGATCAACTGTATTTTAGTGGCACCCGGAAAAACACAAATGTCTAAAACGGTTCATGATAGAATAAGCGAATATGCTCCGTCAGGGACAGAAGTGCATCCTTGTCTGCCAGAAGATAACATGGTCCTTTCTTTGTAAGAATCCCCTCTTTTTGCCACTTTTTTAAGATATAGTAGAGACTGCGCCGACTGATTCCTACTTCTTCGCTGATGGTATCCAGTGTACTCTGCTGCAGGCATTTTTCATGAACAAGAAAGTACATGGCGGTATTTTCCTCGGTGGAAAACAGGGTCAGGGAAAGAAATTTCTGGAACATGTAATAGGTTCGGGTGCTGGTGCTTTGATAGAACTGCAGCGCAAAGTCAGGATCCTTCATCAGCTCAAGAAATACTTTGTCAGGGAAAGAAAGATAAACACAGTCTGTTCTGGCAATCAGACTGGAATTAAAACTATAACCCCTGAGTCTGCTGATATGACCGGTGAATTCTCCGGCACCGATTTCGTCCAGCAGAATTCTACGTCCCCGAGGAGAGAGACAAACGGCTCTTACTGTGCCGTGTAGCAGATAAATGATCTGGTACCCGTGATCAGCGGCATCGGAAATGCAGATTTCAGCTTCAGTACGCCTGACGGGGATCTGTTTTTCTTCATAAAAACGACGGATTAGTGGGTAGATTTCTGAATCAGCCATAAAGGCATCCAGTATCTTTTGTGTTGTATCCATAGCACTTTTCCTTTCTTCTTGAAAAAAGTATGTAGTGAGTATATCACAGCACAAACAGAAGTGCAACTTGCACTTCTGTTTGTGCTGCGTGTTTGCTACAATTGTGCAAGAATCTAATAGAAAGGTAGGTTGAATCACTTGCAGACGAATGAGCAAAAATTGCAGGAAATCCTCACACAGAGAGGAATTACAGATGAGCAGATGAAAGAAGTTCAGGAGCAGGATATTCCGGAAGCTGCTGAAAGTTTCCGGCGTATCATGGATATTTATTATATTTTGAAGGTTACTGCCGATATGGAAAGTGCGTATTGGTATAACCAGGTATGGTGGGAAAATGACGGAGATTTGCTGGAGGTTCGCAGGGCTAAGGCTGTAGCGGCTTCTCTGGCACACAGCACTCCTACAATTCTTCCCTATGAAAAGCTGGTCATGAATAAGACAAAGCATCTTCGAGGTGCTTTCCCATTCCCATGGGTATGTGCAAGCTTTTTTAACTCACTGGCAGAATCTCTTATGGAAGAGGTAGATGCTCCAGCTGAAAATGAGGCGGATTCAGTTTCTGTAGTAGGTGCAGGCGGTGGAAATGTCACTGAAAGCTATGGCGAAATTATTTCTATTGCAAAAAAATTCGGCATGAGAAAAGAAGATATTCCGGTACTGGTGAAGGTTTCCAAGTACTGGGACGGTATTTCCGTTGAAGACATTTCTACTAAATATGCCAAAACACTTCCTGACTATGAACAGTTTAAAAATGTCATGGACAGTGTGCTGGTTATGTTCGACTCTTTTGCTATCCCACAGGGCCGTGAAGTTATGAATTACTATATGCCTCTGCAGTACGGATTCGATGGTATTTTGAAGCTATGTGATCAGAAAATCGCAGAGACTATGGGTGAAGCAGGTGGTGACGGTGTACTGGGTATGAGCCGTGGTTATTACTATGTTGCAATGAAGGAAATTGTAAAAGGTTTAAGTCAGTGGTGTGAAAACTATGCGCGTAAAGCAGAAGATCTGGCTTCACGTGAAAGTGATGAGAAGTACAAAAAAAATTATCTGGAAATCGCCCAGGTTATGCATAATATTGCTCACAAACGGCCTTCCACATTCCGTGAGGCACTGCAGCTGACTTTATGTCTGCATCTTGGTGTGGTTAACGAGGATCCTCAATCCGGTCAGTCTATTGGCCGTCTGGGGCAGGGGCTGCAGCCGTTCTATGAAAAAGATATCGAAGATGGAACCACAACCGAGGAGGAAGTGATCGAACTGCTGGAACTGTATCGTATTAAAATCACCTGTATTGAGTGTTTTGCTTCAGCTGGCGTTTCCGGTGGGGTTCTGTCGGGTAACACATTCAACAATCTGTCTTTGGGTGGTCAGAATTATGATGGCCTTTCTGCAGTAACTCCTCTGGAGTATCTGATTGTGGAAGCGGGTATGCGCGCGCAGACACCGCAGCCGACCTTGTCTGTTCTATATGATGAAAAAATGCCGGAAGACTTTTTAATGAAAGCTGCTGCCTGTACAAAACTGGGCATGGGTTATCCGGCATGGATGAATAATCAGGTCGGCATGAATTTCATGCTTCGCCAGTATGGTCCGGAAGGAATGGATCTTTATGATGCACGGGCATGGTGTCTGGGCGGATGTCTTGAGTCTGCACCGGGTTGTTTCCTGCCTTTGGAATATAACGGCAAGGTAACCATGATTCCAGGCGGTGCTTCTCCGACCTGTGGTACTGGTATTCATTTCACAGGATTGCCTAAGGTGCTGGAACTTGTATTGACCAACGGTCTGGATAAGCGTACCGGCAAGCAGGTATTCCCACCTCACAACCGGACACTTGACACCTTTGATGAACTTCTTGATCAGTGGAAGAAGTATCTGGATATCAGCAACCGTATTGTTAACAAGGTCAATAATATTCAGATGGATGTATGGCGTAAGTATAACATGCCGGCAGTCAACTCCCTGCTTAAGCCGGACTGCTTCAAAAAAGGACAGCATATCGGCAACTGCGGTTCCCGTTATAACGGCTGTATCAACTTTGAGTCCTGCGGCACCATCACTTTTATCAATTCTCTGGCTTCAATCAAGAAAAATGTGTATGATACAGGAAAATACTCTCTGGAGGAAATGACAGATGCTATGCTGCACAACTTCGGGTTCCGTACTGCATATGACACAGGAGTATATTCACCGGATTATCGTGAGAGCACTGATGAAGCACAGAAATATGCGGCTATTTTTGCTGACTGTGTCAATGCGCCTAAGTACGGCAACGCAGATCCCTATGCGGACAGCCTGTTACGTGATTACCATATGTATCTGCTCCATTATCTGCCTACGATTGAGTCTTTCTTTGGCAAACCGGAATATCTGTGTCAGATTTCTGTGTCTACTCATGGACCGCAGGGCTTTATTACACTGGCAACTGCAGATGGACGTTTAGCGGGTACGACTTACTCTGACGGATCAGTTTCAGCTGCGGCCGGCACGGATAAAAACGGCGTTTACGCACTCTTTGAATCTGCAACGGTTTATGATCACTCTCAGAATCAGAATGCCCAGATGAACCTGAAACTGCATCCTTCTGCAGTACAGGGGGTACAGGGTACAAAGAAACTTCTGGAGCTTGTCCGTACTTATATGCGCAAGGGAGGATTCCACGTTCAGTTTAACGTGGTCAGCTCTGATACATTGAAAGACGCACAGAAGTCTCCTGATCGGTACCGTGATCTGATGGTGCGTGTAGCCGGATTTACGCAGTACTGGTGTGAGATCGGCAAGCCGATTCAGGATGAAGTTATCTATCGTACAGAATATGACGAAGCATAAGTTGGAGGTATAAAAACAATGAGACATGTAGAATGCATAAACTATATCAGTTTAGACTGTGAAAAAGGAATGTGTGCTTTGTCCAAGCAGGTTGTTCCAATTGACGGCAGTGGAAGTGAAGCATGCAGTCAGTTTAAAGCGTCTCCGGTCTGCGGCAACTGTGCCTGCTTTTCCGGTGCAGATTCTTATGGTATAGGTACCTGTACCGGTTTTGAGAAAGAGAACTGGTCTTATGCCAACTGCGGCGCTTTCTGCTGTGAGCATTATAAGGCGATCGAAAGGTAACGATTATGACTGCAACCGGAAAAATCTTTGATATTCAGTCGTTTTCCGTACATGATGGTCCTGGATGCCGAACCACAGTATTTTTATCAGGATGTCCGCTAAAGTGTGTCTGGTGTGCCAATCCGGAAAGCTGGATCCCTGGCAAGCATATCATGTTTGCCAAGGCGTCCTGCAAATGGGAAAAGGGATGCAATGTCTGTGCAGACGTATGTCCTGACCGTGCTATTATTATTGAGGAAAATCAGCCACCTCGGGTGGATTTTGAAAAATGCGGAAACTGTATAGAATTTTCTTGCGTATCAATCTGCCCTAATCGTGCTCTGAAGCAGTGCGTAAAAGAATATACTGCTGAAGAACTGCTGCAGATTCTGAAAAGGGATTTCAGCAACTGGGGCAAAAACGGCGGCGTTACTTTCAGTGGTGGAGATCCCATTATGCAGGATGATTTTTTGAAGGAGGTCTTGAGGGGCTGCCGCAGAATGGGAATTCATACCGCAATTGAAACCAGTGCCTGTTTCTCTACGGAAAGATTTCTCAATGTGATGCGGTATATCGATTTTGCTTTTGTTGATATTAAGCACATGAATACAGATGCTCATAAAGCTGGAACCGGCGTAGGAAACGAACAGATTCTGGAAAATATACGGGCGCTGAAAGAAAGCGGATGGAGTGGCCGTCTTGTGCTGCGTCAGCCAACAATCAGCGGCTACAATGACAGTGAGCAGAACGCAAAAGAGGTGATCGCCTTTATGGAGAAAAACGGGCTTTATGAGATTAACCTGTTAAAATTCCATCGTCTGGGGCAAACCAAGTGGGAGCAGCTTGGCAAAGAATATGCCTATGCTACAGGCGGCGAGATGACAGATGAAGCCATGGAATCTCTTCAGGCTTTATACCTGGATGCGGGAATTGCCTGCTATGTAGGTCACCGTACATCTTTTTAGAAGAGGATGATGAGACGGTATATGGCTGATGTCTGCAGCAGTATAACAGGCTGCAAAAAAAATAAGTAAATCATTAAACGAAAAACAGTCTTTTATGGTAAAATAAAATTATCATAAGAGGCTGTTTTATATTAACAATGAAAAAGGGACAGCAGGAGATTCCGCGTTTTATGATAATCCGAAACAGGAGGCTTAAAATATGAGGATAGAGAATTTAGAACATGATGCGGTTTCTATTGCACAGCAGCTGATTCGCTTTCACACTGTCAACGGAGAAGATCAGGAGCGGTCATGTATTCTGTTTATAAAAGACTTACTGGACAGAGCAGGAATTGAGACGCAACTCATCTGGCGCGATGAGAGACGGCCCAATCTGTTTGCAAGATATCCGGCAAAGCTGCAGTCAGATGGAATAGAAATCCCACCTTTTTTAATGTATGGACACGTGGATGTGGTTTCGGTAAAGGAGCAGAAGTGGGAAAAAGATCCTTTTTCAGGTATGATTGAAGATGGCTATCTGTTTGGACGGGGGGCCATTGATATGAAGGGTGAACATGGAATGTTTCTTTCCGCCTTACTTCACCTTGCAGAAGAAAAGGTCAGACTGCCCTTTGATGTATGCTATCTGGCAGTCAGTGATGAAGAAGGCTCTTCAGATTTCGGAATGAAATATCTCGTGGAGAATCATGCGGAGCTGTTTTCTGAGTTCCATTATGCCATTGGAGAAATCGGAGGTTTTTCTATCAATGTCGCAGGAAAAAAGTTTTATCCTATTCAGATTGCCGAAAAACAGGTGGCTGAAATCAAGATTACAGCCAGAGGGGAAGGCGGACACGGCTCTATGAAGCATAGCAGTACAGCTATGGAAAAAATGGCCGTGGCTGTTGCTGCACTTAGTACAAAACGG
>CABSEO010000019.1 GCA_902476665.1 uncultured Emergencia sp. | reverse complement strand
GTTGTCAAGGGATAGCTGGGAGCAGACAGGTTTTGAAGTTGACTACGGTGATTATATAAAATTAAGTAGATACTATAATTTATATCTAAATATCAAAAAAAGGAATAAAGGGAAAATGAAAGAAACAATAAGATTTATTCTGCTCGCAATAATTGGAGTTATTATCGCTTTCTATGCAGGAGCCATGTTTAATTTCTTTTCTTCTATAGCAAACGATATACTTGTTCGAGCAATAGGATACAGTACATTGATCATCTGTATTACAATAGTAATCTGTACTTGTCTGTTATTGAAAAAATAACAAAACAATATTTAGAATTTAGCAGATGGCTGGAATTCAATTGCTGTCACATATAAGCTGAGCTTTAAGTTTATCTTTGTGTTTTTTTTGTCAGAGTGTTATTGAAAAGTAGGAGATTGAGGGATATCTCCGATCTTGACATTATATAAAATTCTGTATATAATTCTAGACAGTTAAATCAGATGAAAGCTTTCCATTCCCCCGGGACTGGATGTCACAGCATTCCGCTTTCACCACGCTAGGGCCGTTTTACGGAGGGGTGAATCGGTATGCTTTATTTTTTGTTCAGAAGTTTTGATGGTTCAAGGTTAAGGGAAAGAAAGGAAAGCTGAAGCAGAGAAAGGAGATACTTTATGCATCAGATATTTACGGCTCAGGAAGTTAATGAGGCTTATGAGCGGATTAGAAATTATGTATATGAAACACCGCTGGAGGAGTCCTTGTATCTTGGAACACAAGAGAGAAAGTATTTTTTTAAGCTGGAATCCATGCAGACAGTGAAGAGTTTTAAAATCCGGGGCGCTCTAAACAAAATGTCAACTCTGACTGAAGATGAGCGTGAGAGAGGCGTTGCCACTATATCCTCCGGAAATCATGGTGCATCTGTAAGTTACGCCGCTAAACTCCTTGGTATTAAAAATGCCAAGATTATTGTACCTGAAACAACACCAAAGGCAAAAGTCGATAAAATCAGATTTTATGGTGCGGAGGCGCTGCTCATGGGCAAAGACTATGATGAGGCACATGCAAAAGGTATGACATATATTCAAGAAAATGGCATGACCTATATCGACGCATATTATGATGATCCGAAGATTTACGGCGGTCAGGGAACGATTGCCCTGGAAATTCTGAAGCAGAGACCGGAAACTGACACCATAGTAGTTCCTATCGGCGGTGGTGGACTGATTACCGGCATTGCTGTGGCTGCAAAAGCGATTAAACCGAATATCCGTATTATTGGAGTACAGACAGAAGCCTGCCCTGCTATGATCAGGGCGTTTGAGGACGGCGTGTTCTACGAGGAATATCCTACGACAGGAGAAACCATCTGTGATGCACTGGTTGGAGGAGTAGGAAAACTATCTTATGAGATGCTAAAGAATTATGTGACAGATATCATTGAAGTAAAAGAAGAAACCATTCGCAGAGCAGTCAGACATATGATCAAGGAAGAAAAGTTCATCGTGGAGGGCGCCAGTGCATGTACTGTGGCAGCAGTCATGGATGAGCCTGAAAGAGTAGGAGGCACTAATGTTGCGCTTGTTATCAGCGGGGGCAACATTGACGGAGAGCTGATGACACAGCTTTTGAAAGAGTAGAAAAGAGGCGATGTAAGATGAACGAAAAAATAAAAGAACTGATCATGACAACGGTGGAAGAAAATATGGAAGAACTTTGCCGAATCAGAACCTATCTTTATGAGAATCCTGAGGTGGGAGGCGAGGAAGAAAAGGCTTATACAGTTCTGACTGATACACTGAAAAATCATGGTTTTGAGATAACCTATGAGTTTCATCATATTCCTCATTGTTTCAGAGCTGTATATGACAGCGGAAAAAGCGGACCATCTATCGGCATGACCATGGAATTTGATGCGCTGCCCGGAATGGGTCATGGCTGTGGTCACAATCTGATTGCTACTGCACCTATGGGAGCTGCCTTTGCACTTCAGAAAGTTTTAGAAGAAACCGGCGGCAGGGTGGTACTTTTTGGAACCCCCGGTGAAGAATGTGTGTGCAGTAAGGTTCAACTCTCAGAGGAAAGAGCTTTTAATGAGGCAGATGTGCTTATGACCATTCATCCTAATCCTGTAAATCTGTCCAGCGGCAGTACTACAGCCATTGATTCATGGCAGGTGGATTTTCACGGAAAATCATCTCATGCCGGTTCCCAGCCAGAAGATGGTATTAATGCACTGGATGCGGCAGTACATTTTTATACTCTGGTAGGGTTTGAAAAACAGTATTTGAAGAACACCAACATTTATGGTGTATTTGCCGACGGTGGTGAAAAGTGCAGTGTAATTCCTGATTTTGCAGCTGTTAAGTATCTGGTGAGAGCTAAAGATATGGAATCCATCAGTCAGATAAAGGACATGTTTGAGCGGTGTGCTCAGGCGGCTGCAGCAGCTGTAGGTGCAACCTACAGGATTTGGAGAAATGAACCGGCAAACAAGAATATGATTACGAATCGTACAATGGCAGATGTGTTTGATCAATATTATGAGGAACTTGGGGGCGGTCATATGCCTCATATAGATAACAGCGGTTCTACCGACATGGGGGATGCATCACATACTGTACCTTCCATTCACCCTTGGCTTGGAATGAACTGCCCTGAATGTCAGCTTCATTCCAAAGAATTCGCAGACAAAACCGTAGGAGAGGAAGGAGATCAGATCATCAGAAGAGGTGCCTGTGCACTGGCAATGACAGCCACAGATATTCTGACATCTGAAGAGCTGCTCTCACGAATAAAAGAAGAGTTTAAAGAAGCAGTAAAATAGAAATCAAACGCCATAAACAAAGAAATTTCTGAAGAGCCTCTGCAAATCTGGTTGACACAGAAAAAAGAATAGACTATAATTTCTCTTGTAAAAAAGTCAGCTTTGTCTATTCTGTTTAGCGGCTAGACTTTTTTGATATTCTGGAGATGTCGCAATGGATATTTCCTACATAATAAAAAAATATAAATATTGGTTGATTGTTATCGTAATATGGAATCAGGTGCAAGTCCTGAACAGTCCTGCCGTAATGAGGGAGCCGATATGTGAGACGAAAGTCAGCCACTGAGAGTCATATCTTGGGAAGGTACATAGAGGTGTTGAATTCAAAGTCGGAAGACATTCCAATATTTGGCCGTAAAAACCACAGGGTATGGGTTTTAGGTTAATGTGGAAAATAGATGCGCCAAGCGAGTGCTGCGCTGCTTATTAGATAATATTAGAAACACGAAAGCCCGAATCCCTGGATTCGGGCTTTTTTTCGGTTTTTCAGAAAAAGAAGAAGGGAATTTGTGAGTGACAATGGAGAAGTTTACGGTCAAAAACGGTAAACAGATGCGGTTTGGCTTTACTACAGGAAGCTGCGCTTCGGCTGCTGCCTGCGGTGCCGCTTATATGCTTTTGACGGGAACTGCCTGCAGGGCTGCTGAAATTCTTCTGCCCGGCGGTGAAAAGGTTTTGCTTCCTGTCACTTATGTATGCGCAAATAATGAGGATGTGATTTGTTCTGTGAGAAAGGACGGAGGAGATGATCCTGACGTCACAGACGGCGCTGAAATTCTTGCCAGAGTGAGCAGAACAAAAGTTTCAGCACTGTCTGATGAAGAAAAAGAAAAACGAAATGGAAAATTTCCCATTCTCTGGAAAGATCTAACCTTGCTTGGCGGAGAAGGTGTCGGTCTTGTTACTGTAGACGGACTTCGCTGCAGGAAAGGAGAACCTGCGATCAATCCCATTCCCCGCAGGATGATTTTTGAAAATGTAGACCGGGTGAGAAAGTCTGCAGGTCGGGATGTGCCTCTGACCATAGAAATCTCAGTCCCAGAAGGAAAAAGTATCGCTCAAAAGACCTATAATCCAAGACTGGGGATCATCGGAGGCATTTCTATTCTGGGCACTACAGGTATTGTGGATCCTATGAGTGAGAAAGCACTGGTAGATACGATCAAAATGGTCATCGATCAGAAATTTGCGGAAAATCCTGAGAGAATTCTGATTGCACCGGGAAACTACGGAAGAGAGTTCTGTCAGCAGGAACTGGGTCTGGATCTTGAACAGGCGGCACCTGTTTCCAATTATTTGGGTGAGGCACTTGATTATATTCGCTATAAGGGATTTAAAGAGATTCTGCTGGTTGGACACACCGGTAAGCTGATTAAAACAGCGGCGGGGATCATGAATACCCACTCATCATATGCGGACGGAAGAATGGAGATTATCGGAATTCACAGTGTACTCTGCGGTGCGGACCAGGATACAGCTGCAGCCATTATGAAGTGCGTTTCTACTGATGCGGCGTTTGATCTGCTTCGGGATAAACCTTATTATGAGCAGGTAAAAGAAAGTATTCTCACCAAAGTTCTTTATCATCTGCGTTTCAGACTAAGAAATGAATGCCGGATTCAGGTGGTCATGTTTACTTCAGACCGCAGCCATATTATCAAAAGTGAAGGGGCAGAACAGCTGATTGAAGCCATAAGAAAAGACGGAACGATAACCAGGGATTCAGATAGAACCTGATAGAATAAACACAGAGGAGAAGAAAAGTATATGGAAAAAGAAAAACAGCATGATCAAGGCACTTTCTATGCGGTTGGGGTCGGACCGGGGGATCCGGATCTGCTCACTGTAAAAGCCATTAATACCATGAAGGCCTGTGATGTCATTGCACTTCCCAAAAGCGGTGCCTCAGAGAATATAGCACTGAAAATCGCAGCTCAATATATTCAGGGAAAAGAAATTTTAGAATGCGATATGCCTATGATTAAAGATCAGGCACAATTAACTTTTTACCACGATCAGTCGGCGGACAAGATTGAGGAAATTCTCGCACAGGGCAGAGATGTGGCATTTCTGACTTTGGGAGATCCTGCGATTTACAGTACTGTGATGTATGTTCACCACAGACTGACAGACCGTGGATGCAGGACAGCCATTATACCCGGAATTCCATCCTTTTGCGGCGCTGCTGCCAGTCTCAATGTTTCTCTCTGTGAACGGGACGAAATGCTTCATATTATTCCTGCCACCTATAAGGGAACCCAGGTTGACAGCCTGGAAGGCACTAAAGTGCTGATGAAATCAGGAAAAACCATTATGAAAATCAAAGATGAGCTGACGGAGAAAAAAGCGATGATGGTAGAACGTGCCACTATGGATGATGAAAAGGTTTACAGGGATTTAAATGATCTGAAAGAACAGTCCAGTTATTTTTCTCTCATTGTGATCCCTTCAGAAGAAAGACAAAAGGAGAAATAAATTATGATATACTTTATCGGAGCAGGCCCCGGTGCCGCAGATTTAATTACTGTCAGAGGTGCGGAGTTATTAAAAAAAGCAGATGTTATCATCTATGCAGGATCGCTGGTAAATCCGGCTTTGCTGGATTACGCAAAACCGGAATGTAAAATCTATAACAGCGCCAAGATGACTCTGGAAGAGGTTATCGAGGTCATGAAAGAAAACAGGGGCAGGGAAGTGGTTCGTCTTCATACAGGAGATCCCTGCATTTACGGCGCTATCAGAGAGCAGATGGATATTCTGGATCGAGAAGGTATGGAATATGTTTCCGTACCCGGTGTCAGCTCATTTATCGGCGCTGCGGCAGCATTAAACGCAGAGTATACTCTGCCTAATGTAAGTCAGACGGTGATTCTTACCAGAATGGCGGGAAGAACCCCTGTGCCGGAAAAAGAAGAAATTTCAAAACTTGCCGCTCATGGTGCCACTATGGTGGTTTTCCTGACTTCTACCATGCTAGCAGAACTTTCCGAGCGGCTGATTGCAGGAGGATATGAACCTGACTCTCCGGCTGCCATCGTATACAAAGCCACCTGGCCTGACGAAAAAGTGATACGCACTACGGTAAAAGATATTGCAAAAGCGGCAGAGGAAAACGGCATTAATAAAATGGCGCTGATTATGGTGGGAGGATTTTTAGGAAGTGAATATGAGCGTTCCAAACTCTATGATCCTGCTTTCACTCATCTGTTCAGAGAGGCAAGCAAATAATGGAAAATGTCGGTATTCTGGCTTTTACAGCCAGAGGAATGGAACTGGCGCACGCTGCGGCGGAAAAACTGAAGAAACAGGGTGTCTGTACAGAAATTTTCGATAAGAAAACAGGAAGTGCGAAGGAATATCTGGCAGAAAACTTTGCAGAAAAAGACACCTTCCTTTTCATCTGTGCCACAGGCATTACAGTTCGGCTTATTGCACCGCTTATTAAGTCCAAAGATCAGGATCCTGCCGTGGTGGTGATGGATGAGGCGGGACGTTATGTCATACCGCTGCTTTCCGGACATCTGGGCGGAGCCAACCGGGCGGCATTGAAACTTGGAAAGCTCCTGGGGGCTGAGCCGATAATGACGACTGCTACGGATATCAACGGCAAGTTTGCAGTGGATGTATGGAGCAAGGATGCAGGCTGTGTCATTACGGATGTAAGAGGAATCAAGAAGGTTTCCTCTGCAGTTCTGAAAGGAGAGAGAATCGGCATACTAAGCAGTTTTCCTTTACAGGGTGAGATTCCTGCAGAACTGACAGAGGGACCTGCAGAAATCGGCATCTGTGTAAGTCTATCAGGAAAAGGTCAGCCCTTTGCCGAAACCTTTCATGTGGTTCCAAAGATTGTGACTCTCGGTACAGGCTGCCGTAAAGGCGTCAGCAGCCATACTTTTGAAAATTTTATTTTAAGTCAGCTTGCCGAAAATCGCATTGATATTGCGGCGGTGGAGAAGATCTGCTCTATCGACCTGAAAAAAAACGAAAGGTGTATTCTGGATTTCAGCGAGAAGTACAGGATTCCCTTTGTCACCTATACTGCAGAGGAGCTTCAGCAGGCTGCCGGAGATTTTACCTCCTCTGAGCTTGTAAAAAAGGTTACTGGCGTGGACAACGTCTGCGAACGCAGTGCAGTACTTGGCAGCGGTATGGGAAAAAAAATATTATCAAAAGCCAGTGGAAGCGGTATTACCTGCGCCCTGGCCATAAAAGATTGGAAGTGTAAATTTTGAACCTTATCATGTCTTATATAGATTATAATATGGCTTCTCTGGGAGAAAGAGAAATCTTTTCCTGCACAAAGACACAGACAGGACAGATTTATGATATGCTGAAAGAAAGAGAGGAGATTCTGGGGGCAGTTCTGATTGCAACCTGCAATCGCACAGAACTTTATCTGTCTCTTTCCGAAGAGGCAGAACTGAATCCCTTTGAGGAACTTTGCAGTGCAATTGATGTCAACTATGCAGACTATGTACATATGAACCGGACCCTTACAGGTGACGATGCCATTTCTCATCTGTGCAAAGTTGCGGCTGGTGCTGAATCTCAGATCTGGGGTGACGATCAGATTGTGACTCAGGTGGATGATGCGCTGAAAGCTGCGCAGGCGGCAAAAGCTACTGATACGATTCTGAATGTCGTATTCCGCACCGGAGTCAGTGCCGGGAAAAAGGTAAAAACTCTGATAGATTTTAAAGTGGATGATAACTCTACCGCTTCGCGTGCTGTGAAACTGATTCAGACAAATCCGAAGCTGAAAAATGTGCTGGTTATCGGTAATGGCATGATTGGACGGCTGGTGTGTGAATTGCTGGTGAAGGAAGGTCTTTCTCCAACTATGACACTGAGACAGTACCGTCATGGTGAAAACATTGTGCCGAAAGGTACAAAAACAGTCAATTATGCTGACCGTTATCAGGCCATGGCCGAAGCGGATGCAGTGGTCAGCGCCACACTCAGTCCGCACTATACGGTGTATTTTGATGAAGTCAGTACAATGGAGAGAATTCCTGAAGTATTTATTGATTTGGCTGTGCCGAGAGATATCGATCCTAAGGTGGAAGAACTTGAACATGTACGATATTACGATATCGACTCTTTAGGCAGAGACATCAGAGATGCCTGTCAGGAAGAACAGATGAAAGAGATTGAAAAGATTATTGAAAAATATATGACGGACTTTCACAAGTGGCACAGCTTCAGGGAAAGTCTGCAGACGAAAGAGGATAAATAAATGAAGATATATGTAGTAGGAATCGGTCCCGGTAATCCGGAATATATGACACCTCAGGCGAAAGCAGCTATTTCTGAGAGTGACGTGATCGTCGGATATACCTTGTATGTGGAATTAGTAAAAGATCTGACAGACGGTAAAGAAGTAAAATCCACAGCCATGAAGCAGGAGGTGGACCGCTGCAGATTGGCACTTGATGCCGCACTGGAGGGCAAGACAGTAGCTTTCGTGTGCAGCGGAGATGCCGGTGTTTATGGTATGGCAGGTGTTATGGCAGAGGTTGCAGAAAGCCATCCCGACGTTGAAGTTGTTACAGTACCGGGCATTACTGCAGCCTGTAGCGGCGCAGCTGTTTTAGGTGCACCGCTGATACACGACTTTGCAGTGATTTCTCTGTCTGATCTTTTGACACCGTGGGAGAAAATCGAAAAAAGACTGTCACTGGCAGCAGAAGCGGATTTTGTAATCTGTTTGTATAATCCGAAGAGCAAAAAGCGTCACGACTATATAGACAAGGCGGCAGAAATTATGAGCAGTTCTAAAGGATGGGATACTCCATGCGGCTATGTAAAGAATATCGGAAGAGATGGGGAACGCGGCGTTGTCTGCACTCTTGCGGATTTAAAAAATAATGATGATATTGACATGTTTACGACAGTCTTTATCGGCAACAGTCAGACCAAAGTCATTAATGGAAAGCTGGTAACACCACGTGGATACAAAGGCATTTAAAATTTTAGTATTTGCAGGTACTTTTGAAGGACATTGCCTGGCAAGGACATTTTATGAGAGAGGCTGGCAGGATCGGGCGGATTTTTGTGTTGCAACAGAGTACGGCACTGAGGTTCTGGAAGATATTTCAGGTCTTTCAGTGATAGAGGGAAGGCTGGATCAGCATGATATGATAAAGCTGTTATCTACAGGGGTATATGGCATGGTGATAGATGCAACCCATCCTTATGCACAGCTGGTAACGGAGAATATCCGTGCAGCCAGTGAAAAATGTGGTATTCCTTATGTGCGTCTTCTTCGTGAGGAAGGAAAAATGCCTCCTGATGGTGTTGTGGCAGTTTCCTCTATTTTAGAGGCAGTAGAGCTGTTAAACCGGAATGATGAAAAAATTCTTCTTACCACAGGAGCAAAGGAATTGTCAGCCTATGCAGAGCTTAAGGATATAGAAAAAAGGGTGGTGGCAAGGGTGCTGCCAACCATTTCGTCTATCGAAAGTTGTCTTTCTGCCGGTATCGCTTCCAAGCACATCGTTGCGATGCAGGGACCTTTCACAAAAGAGATGAATCTGGCTATGATGGAGCAGTATGGATGCAAATGGCTGGTTACAAAAAACACCGGAAAACCGGGAGGGTTTGACGATAAACTGGCATGTCTTTCTGCCGGATATCATATGATTGTGATCGGAAGGCCTCTTGCAGAAGAAGGCTTTGGCATGGAGAAAGTCATAGAGAAAGCGGAGGCGTTTTATGGAGCATAGATTTTTTCCGGTATTTGTACCTCCTGAAGGAAAGAAAGTACTGGTCATTGGAGGAGGCAGCATTGCAGATCGTCGAATCAGGACGCTGATGAAATTTGGCTTTACTGTGGTCTGTGTGTCGCCTTCAGCAGTCTCTGAAATACTAGAACTGGCAGAACAGGGAAAGCTGACATATATCAGGGACAATTATGATAAAAAATACTTAAAAGACTGTTATATGGTGCTTGCCTGTACTGACTGCAGACAGGTAAACAGACAGGCAGGAATAGATGCCAAAGAAAAAAATATGCTGGTCAGTGTATGTGACAGCAGGGAAGAATGTAATTTTTATTTTCCGGCCATTGCGGCAGGTGAAGAAGTGACAGCAGGAATTGTCGGCAGCGGCAGAGATCACCACGCGACAAGAAGAGCAGCTGCAGCTGTCAGAAAAGCGATAGAAGGAAAGGCATACTGATGAAAGTTATTATAGGAAGCAGAGAAAGCAGACTGGCGGTAATCCAGTCAGAAATGGTCATTGATGCCATAAAAAAATATGATGAGACGATTGATGTTTCTCTTCTCACCATGAAAACTACAGGAGATATGATTCTGGATAAAACGCTGGACAAGATTGGCGGAAAAGGGCTTTTCGTCAAGGAGCTGGATAAGGCACTTCTTGACAAGCGAGCAGATCTTACGGTACACAGTCTGAAGGATATGCCGATGGAAGTGTCAGAACAGCTCCCGCTGCTGTCCTTTTCAAGAAGAGAAGATCCAAGAGATGCGCTGATTCTTCGACAAGGACTTAAAGAACTGCCGGAGGCACCGGTGCTTGGCTCCTCCAGTCTGAGAAGAACTCTGCAGCTTGCCAGACTTTATCCTGACGCAGAGATACGCCCTGTAAGAGGCAATGTGCAGACCAGGCTTGCCAAACTTGATCGTGGTGAGTTTGACGCCATAGTGCTGGCGTATGCCGGTATTAAAAGACTCTCTCTGGAAGACAGAGTCAGTAAGCTTTTCTCTACAGAAGAGATACTGCCGGCAGCCTGTCAGGGAATCCTGGCTGTACAGGGAAGAGCCGGATATAAAGTGCCTTTTTTGAAGGACTTTGATGATGAAGAAGCAAGATTTGTGGCTCTGGCAGAAAGAAGCTATGTCAGAACTCTGGACGGCGGCTGCAGCTCACCTGTTGCGGCTTATGCGGTGATAGACGGAGATAAAATCACAATTTCCGGTTTTTATGTCGATGAAAAGGAACATCAGTATATTGATCAGATTATAGGAAACAAGGAGGATGGAGAGGCTCTTGGAAGAGAGCTTGCGCTGTCCATGAAGAAAAAAGCGGAGGAAAGCCATGAGTAAAGGAATTGTTTATTTAGTCGGCGCAGGTCCCGGAGATAAAGAGCTTCTGACAGTAAAAGCTCAGAGGCTTATCAGGGAAGCAGATGTGATTGTCTATGACAGACTGGTCAGTGACAGTATTATGGATTTAATTCCCCCAGGGGCAGAACTCATCGATGTGGGTAAGAATGTGGGAGATCATCCTGTACCACAGTCTGAGATCAATCAGATTCTTCTCCGAAAGGGACTGGAGGGTAAAATAGTCGTCAGATTAAAAGGTGGAGATCCTTTCGTCTTTGGCAGAGGAGGAGAGGAGCTGGAACTTCTGGCAGAAAACAAAGTGGAGTTTCAGGTTGTGCCTGGCATTACTTCCTCTATTGCTGTTCCGGCTTATGCTGGAATTCCCGTAACTCACAGAGATTTCTGTTCTTCCCTGCATATCATAACAGGACACGCACGGGCAGGCTCAGAGCTTTCTATTGATTTTGACGCATTGGTACGTCTGAAAGGAACTCTGATTTTTATGATGAGTGTAGCTACTGTAGGACGTATTGCAAAAGGCTTGATTGATGCCGGTATGGAGGCAGATATGCCTTGTGCCGTAATTGAAAACGGAACTTATCCAAAGCAGAGAAAATTTATCTCAGATCTTGCTCATATAGAAGAAACTGTTTCTGTTAACCATGTAAAGTCACCTGCAGTCATTGCAGTAGGTAAGGTATGTTCTCTGTCGGATGACTTTGACTGGTTCTCAAATCTGCCGCTGAAAGGCAGGAGAATTCTTGTGACACAGCCGAGATCCAAGGCATCCAGGCTGGAGAGCAGGCTGAGGGCTCTGGGCGCGGAAACCAGACTGTATCCGTGTATCGAAACTGCTTTTATCAGACCTCTTGCACCACCGTTTGAAGACTATGACACACTGGTATTTACCAGTACAGAAGGTGTACGATCCTTCTTCTCGTGGCTTCTTGAAAACGGTAGGGATGCGCGTTTTGTTTTCGGTAAAAAGCTGGCATGTATCGGCAGTGCTACAGCAGATGCTCTGAAAGAATATGGCCTTTCTGCTGATTTTGTTCCGTCCGTTTATGACGGTGAAACTCTGGGAAAAGAAATGATCACTTCCGGATTTGTGAGCAGAGACAGTAAGGTGATTCTGCTGAGAGCAAAGATCGGTACGGCAGAACTGACAGATGCTCTATCTGCAGCAGGAATCGATTATTTGGACTATCCTGTGTATGAGACTTCTTATGTGAGCCACGAGGCAATCGATGACCTTTCGGATTGGGATTATGTGACATTCACCAGCAAATCCTGTGTAGACGGCTTTGTGAAGACGCAGAAGGACAGAGAGGATTTTACAGGGGTGAGAGCCCTGTGTATCGGAAAACAGACGGCGGCAGAGGCTGACAAATTCGGCTTTGAAACTGTAATCGCAGATAAAGCGACGATAGATAGTATGATCGAAAAAGTAAGGAGTGATTGTAATGATTAAC
This sequence comes from uncultured Emergencia sp., assembly GCA_902476665.1. Lineage (GTDB taxonomy): Bacteria > Bacillota > Clostridia > Peptostreptococcales > Anaerovoracaceae > Senimuribacter. Next base: position 373 of record CABSEO010000019.1, on the reverse strand, counting down.
AGACCAAGAAGACTGAGAGCAAACCCGCTGATTCGAGGTATGGTCAGGGAGACCAGAGCTTCCAGGGACAGTCTGATCTATCCGATTTTCTTTGAAGAAGGAGAAAATATCAAGACAGAGATCCCTGCCATGGAAGGACAGTACCGCTACAGTCCGGACAGAGCAAGGGAGGTTATCGACGAGTGTCTTGCGCATGGTGTGAATAAAGTGCTGTTATTTGGCATTCCAAAAGAAAAAGATGAAAAGGGCAGCCAGGCTTATGCAGAAAACGGTATTGTTCAGCAGGCCGTACGCGCCATTAAAGAAGAGTATAAAGACGAAGTCTATGTGATTACAGACGTCTGTATGTGTGAATATACTTCTCACGGTCACT
>CABSEO010000018.1 GCA_902476665.1 uncultured Emergencia sp. | reverse complement strand
TGAAATCAGCTTCAGCGTCTTTCCTGCGTCAAAATGTTCCTGCATCATGGACAGTCCTTCTTCCACACTGCCTCCTCCGCCGGTACCCAGAACACCGCAACCGTAAAGCAGATCCGTCATATCCTGCCTTGTCAGTTCCTGCATCTTACTTCTCCTCCCTCGACTGAGACGGTATAAAACGTTCCACGATTACATAAGCAATCATCGATATAATGATTCCGGTCCAGGCATATGACAGAAGATAAGCAGCTACTGCGCCTATAGCCCAGCTGATCACTCCCGCCCAGCAGGTTCCCTCAACAGAATGCCAGTTCTGAGGCTTTCCTTTTCCCACAAACCAGTAATCTGCAATCATAACGCCACCTACAGGACATACCAGATATGCAAGAAAGCTGAGAAATGCCTCAACGTGATCCAGGACGCCAAAAGCTCCCAGTAATGTTCCAATCACACCTGCAACAATGGTAACTTCCCGTCTCCGGTGGTCAGGCAGGTTGAAAGCCATCACCACGTCCAGGCCGCCACTGTAAATATTAGAGGAATTTGTTGTCCAGGTAGAAAGAATAATCGATAAAATCCCCATAAACGGAAGTCCCACCTGAATCAGCACCATACTGATATCATATTCATTAGAGATCTTTGTCAGAATCGCCCCCAGTGAGAGGGTAATCACTGCGATAGGCAGCACGCCCCAAATTGTGGATTTTGCGGTTTCAACTCTGTTTCTCTGAAAACGAGAAACGTCAGCAGCTGTAACAACTCCAACAGCATAAAAGTCAAAGGCAAGACTGACACCTGCCATAAAACTCATTCCTCTTTCCACTTCTGCATTGGCGCTTTCAAAGCCGTATTCCCGAATAGCAAGAACAGTTCCCACCGCCATCACTATGAGCAGAAACGGTATTGAAATGGCGTTGAGCTTTTCCATGGCACGCATACCGTATACTGCGGTGACCAGCATAATCAGTCCCCAGAGAATATTGGAAGCCAGCAGTGGAAAGTGAATGTTAAAAGTCTCTGCCATAAAGTTCGTAAAAGCATCTCCACAGATTTCATTAGTAATACCGAACCAGCCAACCAGATTTATGGCAAAAACCACGCTGACCAGATACCTTGCTCCTGTTTTTCCAAAGCAGGACTCAGAAAGGGTGCAGGAGGCCAGCCCCAGATCACTGCCCTGAAATCCGATAATGGTCATAAAGATGACAACCAGCAGATTTCCCAGTGCGCCTGACAAAATCGCTTCTCCCAGAGGCATTGCTTCTGCCAGAAGCGCTCCTTTCTTCCAGCTTTCTTTTTACAACAGCCAATATCCAGCTCTGCCTCTCTTCTTTTGGAATAGGCGCCAGTGCATTGGCTTCTACGTGTTTTTGTTTCTCTCCCATAGCCATTCTCCTTTCAGAATTTTCTTTTTACAGAGTATATCATTTTCTGATAATTTTGTCTTTAAGCCTTCGTATAAGATCTTGCTATTTTTTTGTGCTCGTGCATAAAAATATTTGCTATGAAAATAGAATCGTGTTACCATAACTTCAGGAGGAAACATCTATGAGTATTACTGTCAGAGATTGTCTCAAGCTGCCATCCCTGAGTCTGGGACGTGTCATTGCGGGACATGGAGGTCTGGATAATATCGTATCCACAGTTTCGGTGCTGGAATTTGATGATCCTGCCGAAAATGAAGATGGCCCGGAATATGATCTTATCGCATTAAATGAACTGTTAATCTCTGCTTTTTTCTGCGTTCGAAATGATGTCGATGCACAATGCAGTCTGATACGCAAAAGCAAACGGTGGGGAGATATCGGTCTGGTTCTCTTTTATTCCGATATTATCCTGGGAGCGCTGGACAAACGGCTGATAGAAACAGCCGACATGCTGGATTTTCCCATTATTCTGCTGCCGGAAAAAAATATGGGCCTGAAATACAGTGATGTGATCAACGATGTTATGGAAGCCATCTTTTATGATCGGCGTATGAAAAATCACTTTGTCACCAGTGCCATCGAAAGGCTTTCTCAGACTGCAGAAGAAAAGCGGACACCTTCTCTTGCACTGAGTCTTGCCAGCGATTACGGCAGAGCAAGTTTCTTTCTCTGCGATGAGTCCTATCACATTATTGCATCTTCTTACTGGCCTATGAACAACTATGAGGATTTGGACATAGTGAAAGAAGTTTTCTCTGTTCTGAATCTGAATGGAGTTGCACAAATTGAGGAACAGCACCGAATCTCCTTTTTCCGTACCCCTTTCACAGAAAGGAAACAGAACAGACTGATTCTCTGTGCTGTCAGTCATCATAACAAACTTAATTCAGCTATCATGAGTGAGGTTGCCGAGCTGATTCAGCTGTTCACTGCATTATGGAATTACAATCTCAACATAACCTCCAAAGAGGCAATCATTCCTGCTCTTTTTGACGGTCAGAAAGAGCTTTCGGATCATATCTGCCGCTCCACCGGTATTGATAAAAATTTGTACAACCGGGTCCTGATTTTAGAATCTGAGGGCTTTAAAGGCAGGAATACAGAATATGAAGATGCTTTTTCCGCACTACTTCCTGAGATTCGCAGTCTGTTTCATGAGGCGGCCTGCCCTCTCATCTGTGACATGCTGGGAAATCATATTGTGCTGTTATACCACACCGATACACAACCGCGTTCTCAGCTTTTAGAGGCAGAACTCGGTGACTTTCTCAGCAAAAATGAGGCCATCAGTACCTGTACTCTTTGGACCTGCGAAAGACTCTTTGAACTTGCTCCGGAATTTTACCGGGAGTATTCAGAAGGAAGACAGATTCTCAGAAAAATTTATCCCCGAAAGAAACTTTTCACAGCAGAAGATGTTCACTATGCCTCAAAGATACGCAGACTCTGCCAGTCTCTGGATCATGAGAAAGAACGTTGTCTGCAGATTCTTGAGCCTGTACTTTCCGATCACGATCCGGATCTGATTAAAACCCTGGCGTGTTATCTGCTGGATGCAGATTCTGTGCTGAAGAAAACATCTGAACTGATGTTTGTACACAGAAATACCGTTTTATATCGCTTAAACAGAATCCGCACGCTGCTGGGCTGTGACCTGGCTAAAATGCCGGCGGCCTATGATATTTACATGGCGGTATCACTTTATCGTCTGGAACTTTCAGCAGAGGATGCGTAAAAAGCAAAAGGTCACTGCATATTCTGCAATGACCTTTTCACATTCTACATTAATTCCGGTGAAAGATTAACCGGAACAGTCGTTTTCAAAATTAGGTATCATCAGATTCCATCTGTCCGGTCGTTTCCCCTTGAACCAGTCAGGATAAGTGGTTGACCGGAAACGAAAAAACGAATTACAGTTAATTTCCACTCATATTTTATTTACTCTACCTGGACTTTTGTCTCCAGCCACCGGAAGTCTACCTCAACATACTTTCCGGCAGGAACCGCCAAAGCCGGTAAATATTCATCTTTCAGCTTGTCATAGAGTTCCTCATCCAGATTGACGGTCAGCTGCTCTCCCGCTGCATTGGTATAATCCCACACAATAAAATACTCTTCTTCACCGTCAAGGAAAAACAGCAGATCCTCTCTCCGGATATGAGGCCATTCGTCTTTAATATTTTCATAAACAAGCGCTTTATACAGTTCAATGACCCTGTCATCTCTGCCACATTCAAAAATCAGCAGCTTTTCCAGCAGTTCCGCTCCACCTTCCACTACACGGAATACCGCTTCATCGTCAAGCTCAGACTCTGGAAGTTCCAGGCTGTTAAGCTGTTCCAGCAAGGAGTCATCATGCCCCGGTGCCATATAAATAGTCAGCTTTTTTGACGGATCCATATACATGATTGGATATTCAGCCAGAGTTTCATCACCGCATTCAGGACACTTGACTGTAAAAAACTGGCCGTTTATAATCTGTTCTTTATAGTCCGGATCAGTAGTAACATCTACAAATTCATGCAGATTCATGATTATCTCATGTCCGCAACCCGGACACTTAATTTTCTCTTTCTCCATATTCCACCTCTTCAATAGATATTTGCTCCATATTTTCCGTTTCCCCCTCAAATCCGACAGCACCTTCAATATCCTCAATCTCAGGCAGCTCCTTCAGCGAGGTAAATCCAAACTGTTTCAGAAAGGTATCTGTAGTACCGTAAAGCATCGGTCTTCCAATGCCCTCAGACCGTCCTTTGACACAGATCAGCTCCTTTTTCATCAGGCCGTCAATCACCCGGTCACACTTGATTCCCCGAATGCTGTCAATTTCTCCTTTAGTCACAGGCTGTTTATAGGCGATGATAGCCAGTACCTCCAAAGCTGACTGAGAAAGCTTTTTCACTTTGACCGGCGTACACAGACGCTCTATGAACTCTGCATTTTCTGCACGGGTTACAAACTGAAAAGCTTTTCCCACCTGTCTGATGGTAATGCCTCTGCCTTCCTGTTCATACTCTTCCTGCAGTTCCAGAAAACAGTTCATGGTATCTTCTTTACTGATATTGAACAAATCCGCACAAGTCTTCACATCCAGAGGCTGTCCCCAGATAAACATCATAGACTCCAAGGCGGACTTGATAGTTTTTTTACTGTTCATGCTCTACGGCCCCTTCCATTTCTTTTTGCCCCGGAAGGACAAAAATCTCTCCATAAGTGTGAGTCTGCTCCGCATCCAGATATTTGTCTCTCATCATCTGCAGAACAGAAACAAAAGTCACAACAACATCATAGCGATCCTTTTTATCAGGAATCAGATCTCGAAGGCTGAGCCGCCGAAGTCCTTTAGACAGCGCAGAACAGAACCGCTGCCTGATATAGTCCATTCTTCCCTCAATGGTGGCTTTCTGACGTTCTACACGGGTATAGTGAGCTCTCACATCCTCTTCCCTCTTTTTCTTTCGCAGAAACATTTCAAAGGCTGAGGCAAACTGTCTGATATCCAGTGACAGATACTCGTCCGGCTCTTCCAGATATGCAGAAATATCCTCCTGAGGCTTTTCATAAATCAGAGACATTTCAGCTTCCCTCTCTGCCAGAATCTCTGCCCCCTTTTTGAAACGTTTATATTCCAGCAGTCGTTCCACCAGTTCACTTCTGGGATCTTCTGCGGTATTTTCCCCGTTTTCCTGCGCAGCGCGAGGCAGAATCATTCTGGATTTAATATCGATCAGTGTTGCGGCAAGAACCATAAATTCCGTACCCACCGTTACATTCATCTCCTGCATAGTTTTCAGGTAATCCAGATACTGACCGGTAATCTCCGAAATCTTTATATCATATATATTCATCTGCGCATTTTCAATGAGGTAGACCAGCAAATCGAAAGGACCCTCAAAAGTCTGCAGCCTTACCTTATAACTCATTGCTGCTCCTTCTCCTCCTGCGCTGTGTAATAATTATAATAAAGCAGTCCGATAACTACAATGGCACCGCCGATAAGCTGTGTCATATTAGGAATCTGTCCCAAAAAGATCACGCCCAGGAGAATGGAAAATACACACTCTCCTGATTCCCATGCTGAAACATAAAGGGAGCTGACGTGTCCCAGACACAGGTTAAATACTGCATGAGCACCAATCTGACATACCAGGGTCAGCCCTATAATATAGAGATAGTCAGTGGTACTGTAACCAAAAACCGGCGTTCCGGTAGCAATCATACCCACTGCAAAACAAATCCAGCATGACAGGAACATCAGAAAAACATATACGGCTCCCGGTACATTTCTTCTTACCTCATTGCCCACAGTAAAATACAGTCCCATAAACATAGCCGCTGCAAAAGAAAGCACATTCCCGGCAAAACTGCCGCTTGTCGGCACTCTGTATTCCAGTCCTGCAATAAGGGCACCGCCGGCCAGAGCCAGCACAATACCCATAATCGGCCTGATGCCGACCTTACGTCTGAAAATAAAAATAGTAACCAGCACCACAACCAGCGGATGAAGTGCTGCCAATACAGAGGCACTGGCGATATCTGTCAGCTTTACTGCATTGAACCAGGTAAAAAAGTGAAGGAATAAAAACATCCCCGCCACAAAAGTCCAGAAATAATCCTTTTTAGATATAGTTTTCAGTACCTGTCTCTGGTTCATCAGAACAGGAACTGCAAAAAACGGCAGTCCCAGACTCAGTCTCCAGAAGCCGATGGCCATGGAGGGCGCTTCTATCACGCTGCCGAAAATTCCGGAAGAAGCTCCGGCCATAACGGCAAATACCACAATAATTTTTACATACCGGGCAAGAAAGCCCTTTTTCTCATGTTCCATTACTCGTTATCCTCACTTCTTTGTTTTGATTGTCCTGTTATCTGGCAGATGCAGACTCCCGCAATGATAACTGCGGTTGTCAGAATCTTTATCGGCTGCAGCTCCTCACCCAGCATCAGTGAAGCCAGAATAAAGGAAAATACCGGCACCAGATTCACAAAAATTGAGCATCTGGCAGGTCCGATAATTCGTAGCGCATACTGTTGAATATAATAAGCAAACCCTGAACAAAAAACTGCCATAAACAAGAGCGCTATCCACGCAGAAACAGGAATGTCCCCAATAAATTCCCAGGGTTTTTCCATCAGTGAAAAAGGAATCAGTACCACTGCACACACCAGAAAACTGTAAAATGTCAGTACAACGGCAGGAATGTGACTGCATTTTGCTTTACTGTAGACCCCATATGCCGCCCAGCATACCACGGCACAGATCATATACAGATCTCCCCGGTTAAAATTCATTTCAGCAAGATGAGAAAGATCTCCGGCAGTGATAGTCAGGATGACACCGGCAAGAGACAGAAGAATGCCCAGAAGCTGTTTCAACGGCACTCTCTGATGCAGAAAAATAAATGCAATTAATACCGTAATCACAGGATCTACTGCTCTGATGATGGAAGAGTTGATAGCCGTGGTATAGTTAAGTGCTTCAAAAAAGAAAATGTGATAACCCACCATACCGACAATTCCTGTGAAAAGAAAATGCGGAATATCTTTCTTATCAAAATGATAAGCAGAAGAAGCATCCTTCGACTGTATTTTCTTCATGATAAAATATATCAGGATCAGAGCTATGGCAAATCTCATAAAGGTTACGGAGCAGGACGGAATATACGGTCCTGTATATTTTCCTGCAATAAAAGCACCACTCCAGAGAAATGCCACCAATGTCATCAAAGCATAAATTCTAGTATCACTTTTCATCTATTTAAACAGTCCGGCCAGATTCTGCCCATAAGGCGGCCTGACAATTCCTTTCTCCGTAATCACTGCTGTAATATATTCTGCCGAAGTCACATCAAAGGCAGGATTATACGTCTTAATTCCTTCAGGAGCCATAGGTTTCTCATACCACATTTTATAGATTTCCTCTCCGTCCCGAAGTTCAATCTGAATATCATCGCCGCAGGCTGTATTCAGGTCAATGGTGGAAGTGGGCGCAAACATATAAAATGGAATTCCGTACTCCTTTGCCAGTATGGCAACGCCTGAAGTCCCGATTTTATTGGCGCCGTCACCGTTTGCCGCCATACGGTCACAGCCTACCACTATTGCATCTATCCATCCCTGCTTCATCACGGATGAAGCCATGTTATCACAAATCAAAGTTACATCCACACCTGCTTTAGAAAGCTCCCAGCTGGTCAGTCTGGCTCCCTGCAGCAAAGGTCTGGTCTCATCAGCAAAAACATGGAAATTGTAACCTTTCTCCTGACCTAGATAAATCGGAGCCAGACACGTTCCATATTTTGCAGTAGCAATAGTCCCGGCATTACAGTGAGTAAGAATACCCATTCCCGGTGACAGCAGAGAAAGACCGTACTCTCCCATAGCTCTGCAGGCATCTTCATCCTCTCTTCGAATGGCTTCTGCTTCACAGAAAAGCAGCTCCTTTGCAGACTGTGGAGTTTCAGGCTGCGCTTTCTCAAAGCAATCCCACATTCGATTCAATGCCCATGCCAGATTTACCGCCGTAGGTCTTGCTGTAATCAGATACTCTCTGGCCATCCTCAGCCTGCCGGCAAAATCTGTCATAGAGCCGTTATCTGGAAAATCCCGGACAGCAAGATAAAGACCATAGCCCGCAGCAACCCCGATAGCCGGAGCTCCTCTGACTCTCAGTTTTTTTACCGCTTCCCACACGTCTTCCTTAGTCTTCATCTCAAGGTATATTTCCTGTCCCGGCAGTAATGTCTGATCCAGAATCAGCAGTTTACCTTCTGTATATTTTACTGGTGCAATATCAAAAATTCCCATCGTTCATCTCTCCTCTAAACTAATAGCATATCATTAAAAAGAGCATCGTGCAACTCAAAATCACTGAAAAAGGGAATCTCTCATTTAATTGCAAAAAAAAAGACGAAAAGCTGTCAGCAGCCTTTTCCGTCATTTTACGTTTAAGGAGAAAGAGCTGTACCCTAACGTTTTTTCGTTAATGCAGCAGCTCCTCTCCTAATCAATGCATCTATTTAATTATTTTCAGCTTTTACAGGAAGTTTCCAAGAAAGATAACGGCAATGGCTACAGGGCAAATATATTTCACAGAAATACCCAGCCATGCACGCAGTCCCTTGCTTTTTACATTGATGGCATCCAGGAAATTATTAACACCCCAGACCCATCCGACAAAAATAGCAATAAGCAGACCGCTGATAACCAGCAGATAATTGCTGGTATAGATATCTACTGTATCCAGGAAGCCCGGAATCAGAATTGCCATGCTTCCGATAACCACAGCAACACCCATGACTGCTACAACAGCTCTTTTCCGCTCCATCTGGAATCTGTCCATCACCACTGCGATAACAGCTTCCGCAAGGCCGATGGAAGAAGACAGGGCTGCAAAATAAAATCCGATGTAGAATATGGTGCCGATGATTCTGCCGCCGGCAATATAATTAAATACATTAGGAAGGGTAACCATAGTCAGACCTGCGCCTGCACTCGGTTCGAGCCCAAAAGCAAATACCATCGGAAAGATCATCAGACCTGATGCAATCCCTGCAAACACAATAGATCCACATATGATAGACGACTGCTTTACAATATTTTCATTTTTATTCTTAATATAGCTTCCGAATACCATAGAAGCCAGCATACCGATACCGATAGCAAAGAAAGCCTGCCCAACTGCAGCAGTCACTGCCTCCAGAGAAAACGTTTCCGGATTTGGTTTGAACATATATTCAAGGCCTTTATAAGAGCCCTCTACCTGCAGACCGATAACAATACATACAATCATAATGACCGCCAAAGCAGGCAGGAGAAACTTATTAACCTTCTCCACACCGCTCTGTACCCCTCTGCTGATGATAAAGGTGACAATTGCCCAGTTGATAATTGCAAAAATAAACATGGTCTTGTAATCCACATTCAGCTCACCAAAAGATGCCGCAATGTCGTCTGGTCCCATTCCCCGGAAAAAGCCGGTGGCTGTTCTGTAGATATAAATCAGAACCCAGGCATAAATAGGCACTGTATAGCTGTTGACCAGAATACCTACGATGATATGCAGATATGCAGAAAAATGCCATTTGCTGTGAGGTTTCAGAGTCTGATAAGCTCCCACTGCCGTTTTCTGCGTCACATAGCCCATAGAAATTTCTGCAGTCAGAAGTGGCACTCCAATGATAACAATCACTAAAATATAAGTGATAATAAACAACGCACCACCATTTGTCCCACATACATACGGAAACCTCCACAGGCTTCCGACACCTACAGCAAAGCCGATGATCGTCATCAGAAATCCGAACATCGAACTGAAACCTTCATTTTGTTTTTTATCTGTCATTCCTCTTTCACTCCTTTCTCGCAGGCGAGACTTCCTGTTGCCGCTGCCGAGACTTTATAACCCATAAACAGCGGACCGAATTCAGTCTCAATAATACTTTCTTTCTCTTCCAGCTTTACCTGTGCATCCTGTTGTGCCCCTCGTTTTACCGCCTCCTGAAGCGCTCCGGCTCTTGCTCTCTGTCTTGCAAGCTCCTTGGCCCCTTCCAGATTTGTGCAGATATAACGTTCCCCTTTTCCAAAAACAGTATAAGATCCATCCTGCTGATTGAGGGTAACTTCCACAACCACCTTTGCACTGATATTTCCCACAATGGCACCCAGTGCATTAGCTACCTGAGAGTGTTCCGGTGTAATAACTCTGGCTCCCAGCAGGAGGCAGGAACACATGAGTCGGTGCACCTACGCCAATAAATGAAGCTTTTGACGAAAGCACCGGCTGCAGAAATCCGTCCTGCGGCAGGCCTTTTGCATCCTCATATGCTTTTCTGAGCACCAGATCCAGTTCTGCGCCCAGACTCTTACCCTCAAGTGCAGGCAGCTGATCTATGAGCAGAATTCTGGCCAGATTATAGTAAAGCTTCCAGCAGACAGCCTCATAAATCTCATCACAGATCTGTTCTTCGCTCTTGCGGCAGATGGAGGCCATTCTTTTAATCCCTTCACTTGCACAAGTCTGATTATATGCAGCAAAATCACCTTTCAGATGCATAGCATCAGTAGGTGTAACGCCGCACCGTATCACAACACCTTCACGGATCAGCCTGGATAAATTCTTCTTAAAAATATGACGTTTCAGATAGCCGTCAAGTTCTTCCAGTGTCAGAGGCCCCTTCTGTAAAAGCCCTGCGATACACTGTTCCTCTTCTGTATAACTATTGCTGCCGCTGATGTCCTTTAGCCCTGCATAAATTTCTTCTCTCTGTGAAGGAAGAAAGACTCCTTTTTTTGCGATTTCTTCCAGTTTCTCCTGCAGAGAAGGCCAGTGGCTCCCTGCCATGCACAAAGGCATCACTTTTTCCTCCTGCAGAATAATCTGTCCGAAATCATCCAGCACTACGCCACTGTCACCACCAAGACCAAAGGTGTCCACGTATAGCCCTTTCACAAAAGTGTTCCAGCCGCCGATCCTCACACCCTGCTCCACTCGTTTGGGAACACCGTTTTTCATCAGCGCGATATCCGTGGTAGTGCCTCCCATATCCACAACTACACAATCCGTCTCATCTGTCAGCTCCACCGCTCCCATCAGGCTGGCCACAGGACCGCAAAGCAGTGTTTCTACGGGGAACTCCTCCGCAAAATTTTCACTCATTAAACTTCCGTCACTTCTGACAATAACAAAAGGAATGTCAAGATCAAGCCGCTTCAAAGCTTTCTTCACCGAAACAGTAAATTCTCTGATGACTGCAATCAGCTTTGCATTGAGCAGAACACAGGCTCCCCGTTTTACAATGTTGTTCTCCGCAAAGAGCTGATGACCGCAAACTACGGGGATATCCGTAAATTCCCGGATAATCTCTCTGGCCTTTTTTTCAAGAACTGCTCCGGATTTTTTTGCGAACATCTCTGCCACTGCATCACAGCCATTCAGCTCTTTCCTGACAATTTCCCGGAACTGCTGCCAGTCAGGTTCTTTTACGATCTGTCCATCCGGCTTTGTTTTACTGTCGATAAATATCAGGGTCCCGGGATCTGACAGCCCGTATTCTCTACCGATTCGAAGCACTGTATCCCGATTTGCTCCGAAAAAGATAGTTTTAGCCCTGCCGCCCTTATTCTCCACACAGGCGTTGGTGGCTAATGTGGTTGAAAGCGAAATAACTTCTGCTTTAGCTGTCAGTTTTTGCGGCAGCTGCTGTAAAGCCTTCTCAATTCCCACAGACAGATCTTCCCTGGTGGTCGCTGTTTTTGCCCAGGCTAGAACCTTTCTCTCACCGAAGTGATAAATCACTGCATCCGTACATGTTCCGCCTGTATCTATACCGATTCCAATCTTCATGTCTTCCCTCTAAAAAACAGCAGGGCAAAGAAACTTACCGAAACGTCCCTTTGCCCCAAAAGTTTATCCTTTAATCTTGCTTGCCGCATCTGCAGCATCCAGAATCTTCTGGATTGCTTCCTCCTGTGCCTCAGTCAACGGTTTCGGCACATAGTTCTTAATTACATCTTCCACAATGGCATGAGCTCTTTCTTCCATAGAAAGACTTCCCAGCTGCTGCCATTTGATATGTTCATTTCTGTCCTGAACCTTCGGTTCCCACATTTCTTTCATGTGATTTATCGTGTGATCCTCAGCCAGGAAATATCCTTTCGGTCCTACAGACTTGATAACATCCATTGCCAGATTTTCTTCAGTCAGATTTACACCACAGAATACTCTTCGCAGCTGACTGATAACCTCATCCATCATAACCAGAAATTCAAAGGAGAAAGTCAGCCCATAGTTCATAAATCCAACATCGTGACACAGATTCACACCGGAAAGGCCAGACAGATACGCCTGCTGCGTACCTTCTGCCACTGCCTGTGCATCCGGCATTTTAGATCCGCATGCTCCGCCCATGCCCCAGGTCGGCAGATTATAAAGTTCTCTGCCTATCTGCGGAATCAGGCTGTAACACAGATTGGATTCAGGAGAAGAATATGTCGGTTGTGTAATCTTCAGATCCATATTGGTGATACATCCGCCAAAAACAAACGGTGCACCCGGTTTTGCCAGCTGGTGAATGACAATTCCGGTAAGGCATTCTGCAAGACACTGTACCAGAGCGCCTTCCATGGTCATCGGTCCGGTTCCGCCCAGCATGATAGCTGGCGCATAATTGGTCGGCAGCATATTCTCTGCGCAGTAAATCAGCTTATCCACCGCCTCAAAGGTGTGGTTCAGCGGAGAAGTCGGTTCATCATACAGAATAATCAGCGGCTTGTTGATAGCTTCTTCCATG